>NZ_JBEYYT010000049.1:12133-37353 GCF_040645715.1 Spirillospora sp. NPDC046719
GGTCCTTCGGCGAGGTGGTCGACGCCCTGCCCGCCGAGACGCAGCTCGGCATCCGGGGGCACCGCGCATGACGACGGCTCGCCGCAGGCCGGCGAAGCGCGGCGGCCGTCAGTGCTTGCGGCCGGGGAGGCTCTCGTAGAGGTCCGTGAGCTTCTGGCGGAAGCCGCGCTCGGCGATGCCGAACTTCTGCGGGTCCTTGAAGCCGGCCTTGACCGTCTTCTTGGCCTGGTCGCTCATGATGTGCGGCGGGATCGGCGGGATCTCGTTGTCCACGACGAACTCCAGCACCACCGGGCGGTCGCTGGACAGCGCCTGCTTCCAGGCGTCGGTGACCTTCTTCGGCTCGTCGCAGTAGATGCCCTTCAGCCCCGCCAGCTCGGCGAACTTGGCGTACGGGAAGTCCGGGATCGTCTGCGAGCCCGGGTACTTCGGGTCGCCGCCCATCGCGCGCTGCTCCCAGGTGACCTGGTTGAGGTCCTGGTTGTTGAACACGCAGAACACCAGCGGCGGTGAACCGGCCAGCCGATTCGCGTACCGCTTGACGGTCAGCATCTCGTTCATGCCGTTCATCTGGAACGCGCCGTCCCCGACGAAGCAGATCACCGGACGGTCCGGGTACGCGAACCGCGCCGCGATCGCGTACGGCACGCCGGGCCCCATCGTGGCGAGCGTCCCGGACAGCGAGGCCTTCATGCCGTCGCGGAGCTTGATGTGCCGGGCCCACCAGTTGGTGGCCGAGCCGGAGTCGGCGGTGAGGATCGCGCCGTCCGGCAGCAGCGGCGACAGCTCGTGCGCGACCGCCTGCGGGTTGATCTTGCCGCCGAAGGACTGCGCGGCGCGCTTGTCCATGACCGTGTTCCAGGCGCGGACGTTCTCCTCGATCTTCTCCCGCCAGGACCGGTCCTTCTTGCGCTTCAGGAGCGGGATCAGCTCCTTGAGCGTCTCCTTCGCGTCGCCGACGACGTGCGCGTCCATCGGGTAGCGGATGCCGATCATCCGGCCGTCGATGTCGATCTCGACGCCCTTGCAGCTGCCCTCGTCCGGCAGCCACTCGGCGTACGGGAAGCTGGACCCGATCATGAACAGCACGTCGCAGTTCATGATCATCTCATCGCTGGCCTTGGAGCCGAGCAGCCCGATCGGGCCGGTGACGAACGGCAGGTCGTCCGGGACGACCTCGCGGCCGAGCAGCGCCTTGGCGATCCCGGCGCCGAGCAGCTCGGCGACCTCGATGACCTCCGCCTCCGCGTTCGCCGCGCCCTGCCCGATCAGCATCGCGACCTTCTTGCCCTCGTTGAGGATGTCCGCGGCCTTCCGCAGCTCCTCCGGGTCCGGCAGCATGCGCGGCCGGCTCCACCCCACGCTGGAGTACACCGCGCCGTGCTCCTTCGGCGGCGACGGGACGGCGTCGCTCTCCTGGACGTCCTCCGGGATGATGATCGTCGCCACGCCGCGGGTGGTGAGCGCGGTCTTGAACGCGCGGTCGATGATGTGCCGCATCTGCCCCGGGTCCATGCAGATCTGCACGAACTCCGACACGTCCGCGAACAGGTTCTCCAGCGCCACTTCCTGCTGGTAGTGGCTGCCCTGCGACAGCCGCTTCTGCTGCCCGATGATCGCGACGACCGGCTGGTGGTCCAGCTTGGCGTCGTAGAGGCCGTTCAGCAGGTGGATCGCGCCGGGCCCGGACGTGGCGGTGCACACCCCGACCTCGCCGGTGAACTTGGCGTGCGCGCAGGCCATGAACGCGGCCATCTCCTCGTGCCGGGTCTGGATGAACTCCGGCCGGCCCTTCGCCCGGTCGAACGCGCCGAGCATGCCGTTGATGCCGTCGCCCGGGTATCCGTAGACCCGCTCGATGCCCCATTCACGCAGCCGCTCGAGCACGTAGTCGGCTACCTGCTGCCCCATGATCTCTCCAGACGTCGGTCGGTGCGCGTGTGCCGTCCTTCGCCACGTCCCCGAGGAAGGGCAAGGCAAACAGGGAGCGGTGCCGCGGCGGCCCGGACCGTTTCGCCGCCGTTCCCGGCGGTACTTAGAGGCGGAACCGAGAGGGGAGCGGCCGATGGGCACGGGCAGCGGCATACCCGTCGACGGCGTCACGGTCCACGCGTTCACGGTGCCGACGGACGGCCCGGACGGCGCGGAGGAGGACGGCACCCTGCGCTGGGAGTCGACGACGATGGTCCTCGTCGAGGCGCGGGCGGGCGGCCGGACCGGGATCGGCTACACCTACGGCGCCACCGCCGTCGCGACGCTCATCGAGTCGACGTTCGCCCCGCTCGTGCGGGGCGCCGACGCGCTCGCGCCCGCCGCGACCTGGCACCGGATGTTCGCCGCGATCCGCAACGCCGGGCGGCCGGGGGCGGGCGCGATGGCGGTGTCGGCCGTCGACATCGCCCTGTGGGACCTCAAGGCCCGGCTGCTCGACCGTCCCCTGTTCCAGGTGCTGCCGAGCTTCCACGACCGCGTCCCCGTCTACGGCAGCGGCGGCTTCACCAACTACCCGCTCGACCGGCTCGCCGGGCAGCTCGCCGGCTGGGTCGAGCAGGGCGTCCCCCGCGTCAAGCTGAAGATCTCCCGGTCGCCGGACGACGACCCGCGCCGGCTGACCGCCGTCCGCGAGGCGATCGGCCCCGAACCCGACCTGTTCGTCGACTCCAACGGCGCGCTGACCCGCAAGGCGGCGCTGTACTGGGCGCGCCGCCTCGCCGACGAGTGGGACGTGCGCTGGTTCGAGGAGCCGGTCAGCTCAGACGACACCGAGGGGCTGCGGCTCGTCCGCGAGCACGGGCCGGGGCGGCTCGAGGTGGCCGCCGGCGAGTACGGGTTCGTGCTGAAGGACTTCGCGGACCTGCTGGACGGCCCGTCCGTGGACTGCCTGCAGGCCGACGTGACCCGCTGCGGCGGCGTCACCGGGCTGCTGCAGGTGGCGGGCCTGTCGGCGGCCCGGCAGACCGGGCTGTCCGCGCACTGCGCCCCGGCCGTGTCGGCGCACGCGTTCTGCGCCGTCGAGCGGCTGCGGCACCTGGAGTACTTCCACGACCACGTCCGCTTCGAGGACCTGGTCTTCGACGGGACGCTCAGCCCGGAGGGCGGCGCGCTGCGGCCCGACCCGGACCGTCCCGGCCTCGGACTGGACGTCAAGTGGGCGGACGCCGCCAAGTACCGGGTCCACGGCCCCACCTGAGCCGGGCGGAGCGGGCGGTCAGCGGGGGCGGATCAGGCCGCTGCGGGTGGCGGCCGCCACGGCGGCGGTGCGGGAGTCGACCTCCAGCTTCGCGTAGATGTGCACCAGGTGCGTCTTCACGGTCGTCTCGCTGAGGAAGAGCCGCTTGCTGATCTGCCGGTTCGACAGGCCCTCGGCGACCAGGCCGAGCACCTCCAGCTCCCGCCCGGTCAGCGTCGCCGACGGCGCCCGCATCCGGCCCAGCAGCCGGGACGCGACCGACGGCGCGAGCGTGCTGTCCCCGGCGGCGGCCGACCGGATGGCGGCGTGCAGCTTCTCCGGCGGCGCGTCCTTGAGCAGGTAGCCGGTCGCGCCCGCCTCGATCGCCGCGAGGATGTCGGAGTCGGAGTCGAACGTCGTCAGCACCAGCACGTGCGGCGGGCGCGGCCCCGCCGAGGTGATCCGCCGGGTCGCCTCGGCGCCGTGCAGCCCGGCGCCGAGCTGCAGGTCCATGAGGACGACGTCGGGGTGCAGCCGGGCGGCCTCCGCGACCCCCTCCTCGCCGGTCGCGGCCTCGCCGACCAGCGCGAAGCCGGGCTGGTCGAGCAGCATGGCGCGGATGCCGGAGCGGACCACGGGATGGTCGTCGACCAGCAGGATCCGGATCGGGTCGCTCATCGGCCCTCCGGCCCGGCGGGCAGCGGCAGGCTCGCCACCACCGCCGTCCCCTCGCCCGGCGCCGACTCGACGGTCAGCGTCCCGCCGAGCGCGCGCGCCCGGTCCCGCATGGCGCGCAACCCGTAGCCGGTGCCCCTGTCTGGCATGTCCGGCTCGCCTGGCCCGTCCGGCTCGGCGGGGGCGGTGGCGGACGGGTCGAAGCCGCGGCCGTCGTCGAACACGTCCAGCACCACCATGTCGTCAAGGTAGGTCAGCGTCACGCCGACGTTCCGGGCGGCGGCGTGGCGGCCGGCGTTGCCGAGCGCGCCCTGCGCGATCCGCAGCAGCGCGACCTCGTACTCGGTCGGGAGCCCGGCGGGCGTCCCGGACACCTCGAACCGCATCCGGGCGGCGGACCGCGCGCCCGCCGACTCGGTGACGCGGCGCAGCGCGTCCGTCAGCGACGACCGCTGCAGGACGGGCGGCGCGAGCCCCCGCACGAACGTGCGGGCCTCCTCCAGGTTCTCGGCGGCGGCCTTCTCCGCCTCGTCCAGCCGCCCGCGCGCCGCGCCCGGCGCGTGGTCGAGGTCGCGGCGCGCCGCCCTCAGCAGCAGGATGATGCTCGACATGCCCTGCGCGAGCGTGTCGTGGATCTCCCGGGCGAGCCGCTCGCGCTCGGCGAGCCGGGCGGCGCCCGCCTCCGCGCGGACGAGCCGCTCCCGGGTGCGCACCAGCTCCTCGATCAGCAGCCGGCGCCGCTCGCTCTCCCGGTAGAGCGCCCCGTACGCCAGCGCCATCATCGTCGCCACGGCCGCGCCGATGCAGGGGCCGAGCACCTCGGCGAGCGTCGGCCCGCCGCCGTGCCACGCGGACGCGGCGATCGCCGCGCCCGTCAGCACGGCCACCCCGGGCAGCGCCGCCGGCGGCGGCAGCAGATGCAGGTAGGCGAAGAACAGCGGGAACGCCAGCCACACGAAGTCCGGGGACGCCAGCGCCAGCGCGACCCACCCCGCGCTGATCAGCCCCAGCCACGCCCGCGCGAGCCCCGGACGGGTGCGGTGCTCGCGCAGCTGCGGGAGGACCGCGGCCGCGTACACGGCGCCGAGCAGCACGCCGCCCGCGGTGACCGCGGCCAGGCCGGCGTGCGCCACCCGGACCAGGGCGATCGCGAGCAGCACCAGGAAGGTGCCGTGCACGGCCCAGCCGAGCAGCCGCACCGCCGGCGAGAACGGATCGTCCCTCATTTCTCACCCAGCGTAGGCGACCGGCCGGTCCCCGGAATCGATCGAAAGGTGGATCCGGGGCCGTCCGGAGTAAGGCGGTCCGGCGGTGCGCGCGGACGATGCGCCGGGGGCGCGCGCGGCGGAGGCTGGAAGCGTCCGGATCACCGAGGAACGGGGGACGCACGGTGTTCGTCGCGCTCAGGGACCTGCGCTTCGCCAAGGGGCGGTTCGCGCTCATGGGCGCGGTCGTGCTGTTCATCACGCTGCTGGTGACGATGCTGTCCGGGCTCACCGCGGGGCTCGCCAGGGACAGCGGCTCCGCCGTCGAGGGCCTGCCCGCCGACCGCGTCGCGTTCGGCACCGGCGCGTCGGCGGACGGGAAGCCGTCGTTCTCCGACAGCCGGATCGACCAGCGGACGCTCGACGGCTGGCGGGACGTCCCCGGCGTGACGGCCGAGCCGCTCGGCATCGCCATGGGCCGCCTGTCCTACGGCTCGGGCGGGGGACGCGGCGTGCCCGCCGCCTTCTTCGGCGTGGCTCCCGGCGGGAAGGCCGGCGGTGGCGCCCCGGCCGCCGGGCAGGCCGTCCTGTCGAAAGAGCTGGCGGACCGGACCGGCCTCGCGGCGGGCGCGCGGATCCAGGTCGCCGGGCGCTCCCTCGCGGTCGCGGGGGTCCGCGGCGACGCGTCCTACAGCCACACCCCGGTCGCCTGGCTGGCGCTCGCCGACTGGCGGGCCTTGGACCCGCAGGGCGGCGGCGAGGCCGCGACGGTCCTGCTGCTGCGCACGCACGGGAGCCCGGACCTGCGGGCCGCCGACGCGCGGCTCGGCACCACCGCCGTCGCGCTGCGCGACGCGAGGTCGGCGATCCCGTCGTTCAGCGCAGAGAACGGGTCGCTGCAACTGATGCGCGGGTTCCTGCTCGCCATCTCGGCGCTGGTCATCGGCGCGTTCTTCACCGTCTGGACGATCCAGCGCCGCGGCGACGTCGCCGTGCTGAAGGCGCTCGGCGCGAGCACCGGCTACCTGCTGCGCGACGCGCTCGCGCAGGCCGTCCTGGTGCTGCTGGCCGGGGCCGGGGCCGGCGGCCTGGCCGGCGGGCTGGCCGGGGCCGCGGTCGCGGGCCGCGTCCCGTTCGTCGTGTCGGCCGGCACCACCGTCCTGCCGGTCGCCGCCATGATCGTGCTCGGCGCCGCCGGGGCCGCGCTCGCCGTCCGGAAGATCACCTCCGTCGATCCGCTGACCGCCCTGGGAGCCGCCCGATGAACACCCCGAATCGCCCGGCGAGCACCGCGCCCTCCGGGCTCGCCCTCACCGGCGTCGTGCTGTCCTACCCCGACGGGGACCGCACGCTGACCGCCCTCGACCACGTGACGATGGACGTCGCGGCGGGAGAGTTCGCGGCCGTCGCCGGCCCGTCCGGGTCCGGCAAGTCGAGCCTGCTCGCGGTCGCCGCGCTGCTGATCGCCCCGGCGTCCGGCACGGTCGCCGTCGCGGGACGGGACGCCGCCGGGCTGAGCCCCGCCGAGCGCACCCGGCTGCGCCGCGACCACATCGGCGTCGTGTTCCAGCAGCCCAACCTGCTGCCCGCGCTGACCGCGCTCGACCAGCTGACCGTGATGGCGCACATGGCGGGCCGCTCCGCCCGCGCCGCCGCCGACCGCGCCCGCGAGCTGCTCGCGGCGGTGGGGCTGGCCGGGCTGGAGCACAAGCGGCCGCACCGGCTGTCCGGCGGCGAGCGGCAGCGCGTCAACATCGCCCGCGCGCTGATGAACGACCCGCGCGTGCTGCTGGTGGACGAGCCCACCAGCGCGCTCGATCACGAGCGGGGCGCCTCGGTCGTCGGTCTGCTCGCCCGGCTCACGCGCGAGCGCGGGGTGGCCACCGTCATGGTCACCCACGACCTCGCCCAGCTGGACGCGGTGGACCGGGTCTGGTCGATGCGGGACGGCCGGCTGTCGGAGACCTCCGGCGCGGCGGCCGGCCCGGTCACCGGCGAGGCGGCCGGCCCGGTCACCGGGGCGGCCACGGCGGGCCGCCCTGCGTCGACGCCCACACCCATACGTAGATGAGGAACCCGGTCGCGATCAGTCCCAGCAGCAGCGGCCAGTTCAGGCCCGCCGTCCTGCGTCCACGCCTGGCGCGCACGTTCACCACCCGTTCCGTCCGACGATGCGTCAAGGGCGGTGTCTCCGGACGAGCGCGCCCTATGCCCCAGGACGGGCAAACTCGGCGAGCGGACTCGGTACGGAAACCCCAGGTCAGGCGCCATCGCGGCGGGCCGGCAGGGCCGAGGACGGCGCGGACTCGGCCACCAGCGCCCCCGCCATGATCAGGAACGCGCGGCCGCAGGTGGCGGCGAGAGCCCGGCCGCCACGCGCGCGGGCGTCAGCGGCCCGCGGGCTCCTCGTGACCGGTGTCGACGCGCTGCTCCCGCTGCGGCTCCCAGCCGTGCGTCTCCAGGGCGCGCAGGAACGCCTCCACCATCACCGGGTCGAAGTGCTTGCCCGCGCAGCGCCGCAGCTCGCGCTGGGCGTCGCCGACCGGCATCGGGTCCTTGTAGGGGCGCGCGGAGGTCATCACGTCGAAGGCGTCCGCCACGCCGATCACCCGGGCGAACTCGGGGATCTCGTCGCCGACCAGGCCCATCGGGTAGCCGCCGCCGTCCATCTTCTCGTGGTGGTGCATGATCCCGGCGAGCGCCTCGTCCAGGAACCCGATCTCGCGGACGATCTCCAGCCCGCGCATCGGGTGCAGCTGGATCGCGGCGAACTCCTCCTCGGTGAGGCCGCCGCCCTTGCGCAGGATCTTCGTCGGGACGCCGATCTTCCCGATGTCGTGCAGCATGCCCGCGTACCGGATCGCCTCGACCCGCTCCGGGCGCATCCCGATCTGCCGCGCGATCATCACGGCGCCGCGCGACACCCGCTCGGAGTGCCCGCGGGTGGCCGGGTCCTTGGTCTCGACGGCCTGGCACAGCGCGGCGAGCGTCGCGTCGTAGGCGCGGCGCTGCCCGAACGTCTGCTCCAGCGCCCACCGGGTGACGAACAGCGGCAGCAGCACCAGCACCGCGACCAGCGGCCCGAGCGCCGGCCACAGGCCCGCGATCAGCAGCCCGTACATCCCGTACCCGACGCACACCCCCGCGAGCTGGCCGCTGTCGCGCACCATCTCGCCGGGCTCGGACTCGCCGCTGAGCAGCAGCGCGCCCGAGGTCAGGACGAGGTTGACCAGCACGAACGTCAGCAGCGCGCCGACGAACGGGCCGAGCGCGTCCCACACCCAGCCGGCCTGCCCCGGCTCGAACCGGGCGCCGCCGAGCGCGCGGAACACCACCCCGGCCGCGTAGCCGCCGACCGCGAACTGCGCGCCGTTGAACAGCCGCTTGACGAGGGCGACCCCGCGCTGCCCGGTCGCCACCGCGCTCAGCCCGACGAGCGCGGCGCCCGCCGGGCCGAGGAGCACCACGGACGCCAGGCTCACCGCGAAGCCGAGCGACATCCGGGCGCGCTCGACGGTCAGCCGGGCCGGCAGCGAGTCGCAGAGGACGAACAGCGCGACCAGCGCGACCAGTACGCGCGGGTCGACGTCCCCGGGGGACGACGCGCCGATCAGGACCGCCGCCAGGGCGATGACCACGCAGACGTAGAGCCAGGCGGCGCGGGGCAGTCCAGGCATGCCGTCCCCCGGGGAGTCGACTGTGATCACTCTGTGTGTTCGAGCGATCACCAAAAGCATACGCCACCTTGAGTTCGCCATGGGGCGATGCGCCGAATGCGGAACGCCCCCGTCCGGCACCGGACGGCCGCGCCGCGACCCCCGATCGTTTACGGCACGTTCGCGAGCAATCGGGGTAATGCCTGGATGCGGTCCCGGTCGCCGGGGCATGTAGTACTACGTAACCGGTAGTAGGTCGAGCGGGGTGAAGCCTGGGCGCTTCGCTCCGTTGGGGGGCGGATGTCGTGATCGGGGCGGGTGGCCGCGAGCGCGGGACGGTGCTGCGGCGCGCGGTGCGGTGGGGCGGCAGGACGGCCGTGCGGGCGCTGTCCGCGATGCTGGAGCCGCTCGCGCTGCTGTTGCTGCGCCCGGCGAACCGGCGGCGGGCGCGGCGCGCGCCCGCCGCGACGGCCCGGAAGGTGGTCTTCCTGGTCCAGCACGCCTACGGGGCGGGCGGCACGGTCCGGACCGTGCTGAACTGTGCCGGGCAGCTCGCGCGGCAGCGCGAGGTCGAGGTCGTCGGGCTGATCCGGGAGCTGCGCCGGCCGAGCTTCCCGATCCCGGACGGCGTCCGCGTGTCCAGCCTCGACGACCGGGTGGCGCCGCCCGGCGGGGCGCGCGGCCTCGCCCGCAAGGTGCTGTCGCGGCTGCCGAGCCTGCTCGTCCCGGTCGGCGAGCCGTCGTACCGGCGCTGCTCGCTCTGGACGGACCTGCTGCTCATCCGGTTCCTGCGGTCGCTGCGCACCGGCCTGCTGATCACCACCCGGCCGAGCCTGAACCTGGCGGCGGCGGTGTTCGCGCCGCCGGAGGTGCGCACGGTCGGGCAGGAGCACATGAACCTCGGCTGCCACCGGCCCGCCGTCCGCGACCGGGTGCTGCGCCGGTACGGGCGGCTCGACGCGGTCGTCACGCTGACCGCGACCGACCTGGCCGGGTACCGCCGCGAGCTGCCGGACGCGCGGCGGCTGGTGTGCATCCCGAACGCGCTGCCCGAGCTGAACGGCGGGCCCGCGGACCCCGCCGCGCGGACGGTGCTCGCGGCCGGCCGGCTCGTCCGGCAGAAGGGCTTCGACCTGCTGCTGGACGCCTGGGAGCGGGTCGCGGCGGACCATCCGGGCTGGACGCTGCGGATCTACGGCGGCGGCCCGTGGCGGCAGCGGCTGCAGCGCCGGATCGACCGGCGGGGGCTGTCGTCCAGCGCGTTCCTGATGGGCCGGACGGGCGACATCGGCACGGCGATGGCGAAGGCGTCGATCTTCGTGCTCAGCTCGCGGTACGAGGGGCTGCCGCTGGTGCTGCTGGAGGCGATGAGCAAGGGCCTCGCGGTGGTGTCGTTCGACTGCCCGACCGGTCCCCGGGAGCTGCTCACCGACGGCGTCGACGGCCTGCTCGTGAAGGACGGGGACGTGCCGGCGCTCGCGTCGGCGATCGGCCGGATGATGGACGACCAGGGGCTGCGCGCCCGGCTCGGAGAGCAGGCCGTCGGCGCGACGGCGCGCTACACGCCGGAGGCGGTCGGCGCCGAATGGGACGCGCTGCTCGACGACCTGGTCAGGCCCGTCCCGGCGCGGCGTCCCGCGAGGCCGCGCGTTCCGGAGAAGGAGGCCGGGCTGCTCTAGCGCGACGCCCCTGCCGTCCCGCCGCCCTGCCGTGCCGTTCCGCCGCCGTGCCGTCCGGCTGCCGTGCCGTCAGGACGGCTGCTCGCGGGGGTCGCCGCCGAGCAGCCGGAGCAGGACGTCCTCGTCCTCGGGGGACAGCTCGCCGACGAAGTGCGCGAGGACGTCGGCGTGCTGGTCCTCGCCGCCGAGGAGTCGCTTCATCTGCGCGGCCCTGCGGCCCGCCTCGTCGCGCCGGTACGTGTACGCGTAGCCGCGTCCCGCGCGCTCCCGTCCGGCCTGGCCCTTCTCGTGCAGCCGGGCCAGGACGGTCATCACGGTCGTGTAGGCCAGCGGGCGGGCCAGCCGCTCCCCGACCTGACGGGGGGTGAGCGGTTCGCCGGATTCCTTCAGGACCGCCAGGACCTCGGCCTCGAGGCCGCCCTTCGCACGCCGGTCGCCTGCGGGGCTGGGCATGGGCTGTCCCTCTCGTGCGGTTCGCGGCGGTACGGTACGGCGCTCCCAACCTACCCGGTCCGCGCCCTGGGGCCGCGGATCAGCGCGTTCCCGGCGAACCGGGCGCGGCGGGCAGCAGCGCCAGCCGCTCGAAACCGGGCGTCCACCAGCGGGTCCGGTCGGGCGCGACGGCGAACGCCTCGACGCCGGGACGCGCGGACGCCCACTCGCGGGCCGCGCCGCCCATGACGAACGCGGCGGTGGCGAGCGCGTCGACCTCGGTGAGGTGCCGTCCGACGAGCGTCAGGGAGGCAAGCTCGGCGGCGGGCCGCCCGGTGCGCGGGTCGACGATGTGGTGGCCGCGTTCGGCGGTCCCGGAGGTCGCGATGGCGAGGTCGGTGCCGGACACCACGGCGGCCAGGGCCGTGGGGTCCGCGGGGTCGGCGAGGCCGATCCGCCAAGGCTCGCCAGGGGCGGCCTCGCCGCGCAGCTGGATGTCGCCGCCGCCGTTCACGCAGTGGTCGCGGGCTCCGGCGTCGTAGAGGATCGCGGACGCCCGCTCGATCGCCCAGCCCTTCACCAGGCCGCTCGGGTCGAGCCGCCCGTCCGCCCTCGCGCTGAACGCCCCGCCGGTCTCGCGCTCCAGCTCGTCGCATCGCCGCAGCACGCCGGCCACGTCGGGGTCGCAGCCGGCCAGGTCGATCTCGCCGCGCGCCAGCCGGGAGACGTCGCTGTCCTCGCGGTAGGGGGAGAACACGCGGTCGACGTGGTGGAGCCACGCGACGGCCCCCGCGAGCGCCACGGTGACCTCCGGGGTGCGGGGGGAGCGGATGTCGAACGAGAACACCGTCCCCATGACGTGCTCGACGTGCCGGATCGACTCAGACATGGGCGGCGTCCAATGCGCTCTGCAGCGACTGGATGTACCCCTCGCTGGTGTAGGTGGCGCCGGACACCGCGTCGATGTGCGCGTTGCCCGCCTTGAGCGCCTCCTGCGTCAGCTGCGGTACCGCGAAGCCGGCGATCTCCCGGTCGCGCCCGTTCTCCGAGGGCACCTGCAGGACGCGGACGGCCTTCAGCCTCCCACCGGACGTGGTGATCTCGACCTGCACGGGGCCGTACCGGGTGTCGATGACGTCGCCCTTGAACGTGCCGCCGGTCTTCGCGGACGTCCCGCCCGACGACCCGGACGACCCCGACGATCCCGATGACCCGGACGACCCCGAGGACCCCGAGGACCCCGGCGAGGAGCCGCCGGCGGTGCCGGGCGCGCTGCTCTGCGGCGCGGACGAGGACACCCCCGTCAGCTCGCTGTGATGCGGCTTGAGGCCGAGGAGAAGGGCGACGCCGGCGACGGTCGACCCCGTGGCGATCAATGCTCTGCGCATGGGACGGCCCTCTCAGAACTCGAACGACTCGTTGCGGATGTGGCGGCGGCGCACGCCCGCCTGCTTCAGCGCCCGGAACGCGGCGTCGGTCATGCCGGGCGGTCCGCACAGGTACACGTCCCGGTGCCGGATGTCGGGGACCAGGCCGCGCAGCGCCCGCCCGTGCAGCGGCAGCGAGTAGCCGGCCGGCTCGTCCACGAAGTACAGGACGCGGGAGCCGCGCGCGGCGGCGATCGCGTCGAGCTCGCCGCGCAGCGCCAGGTCCTCGGGCCTGCGGGCCAGGTAGATGAGGACGACGTCGCCGGGGAGGGTCTCGAACAGCGTCCGCAGCGGCGTGATGCCGACGCCGCCGGCCAGCAGCAGGGCCCGCTCGTGGTGCGGGCGCGCCCCGGTGAACCCGCCGTACGGGCCCTCCGCCCACACCCGGGTGCCGGGACGCAGCCGTGCGAGGGCCCGGCTGTGGTCGCCGGCCTCCTTCACCGTGATCCGGAGCCGGCCTCCGCGGGCGGTCTCCGACAGCGAGTACGGGTTGGCCGCCCACCACAGGCCCCGGGTGAGGAACCGCCACCGGAAGAACTGGCCGGGCTGGACCCGCAGCTCCTCCAGATGCCGACCCGTCATGTAGACGGAGACGACGCCCGGCGCCTCGGGCCGGACGGCGGCGACCCGCAGGTCGTGCCGGAGGCCCCGCACGAGCGGCATCAGGAACCGGAACCACGCCAGCACCACGGCGACGCCGATGTACAGCGTGTACCAGGCGGCCCTGGCCAGCGGACTGGAGACGAACTGGGCGCCGTTGGCGAGCTGGTGCCCGAACGCCAGGAAGATCGCCAGGTAGGTGGCGAAGTGCAGGTAGTGCCAGGTCTCGTAGCGCATCCGGCGGCGCGCGGCCCGCGCCGAGGTGATCCCGACCCCGATGAACAGCAGGAACCCGAGCGTGCCCTTGAGCATCTCGGGATAGTCGAAGACGATCGAGGTGGTCTGGTGGACGACGTCGGTGTGCGACGTCACCGCGTATCCAAAGATGATGAACAGGACGTGCGCGCAGATCAGGGAGACCGTGTACCGGCCCCCCATCGCGTGCCAGCGGGCCAGCCGGTCGGTGCCGACGCCCCGTTCCAGTGCCGGGATCCGCGCCATCAGCGCGAGCAGCACGGCGCAGCCGTAGCCCGCCAGCAGCCCGGTGACGCGGCCCGCCTCGGTCAGCCAGCCGTCCAGGCCGGTGACCGACCGGGTCCCGTGCCACCAGAGCAGCAGCACGGCGACCGCGCCGGCGTAGATCAGCACCTGCGGCCACGAGGACGGGACGCGCCACGCCGCGGCGCGGGGCGCCGGCGGCGCGGGGCGCCTGATGTCATGCCTGGTCGTGGTCATGCGGGCCACCCTGCCAACCGAGTTTCTGCGTTCCTTCTGATTCAGGGGGGAACAGCCCGGTTGAGAGGTTTCTCTGAGCGAACGCAGAGGTTGGAGAGGGAGGCTGATCCCATCATGAGCACTCCCGAACCCGCCGGCGCCGGACTGCGCCGCGCCGACGGCACGCCCGTCCGCGTCCTGGTCGTCGACGACGAGCCCGATCTGGCCGAGGTGCTGTCGCGCGTGCTGGCGTCCGAGGGCTGGGCGGTCCGCACCGCCGGGGACGGCGCGGGCGCCCTCGCCGCGGCCCGCGACTTCCGCCCGGACGCCGTCGTGCTGGACGTGATGCTGCCCGACATCGGCGGCCTGGAGGTGCTGCGGCGGCTGCGCGCCGACGCCCCCGACGTCTGCGTGCTGTTCCTGACCGCGCGGGACGCCGTCGAGGACCGCATCGCCGGGATCACCGCGGGCGGCGACGACTACGTCACCAAGCCGTTCAGCCTGGAGGAGGTCCTCGCCCGGCTGCGCGGGCTGCTGCGCCGCGCCGGGATGACCCGGCAGGCCGGGACGGCGGGGCTGCTGACGGTCGGCGGCCTGGCGATGGACGAGGAGGCCCGCGAGGTCACCCGGGACGGCGAGATCGTCGAGCTGACCCCGACGGAGTTCGAGCTGCTGCGGTTCCTGATGCGCAACCCGCGCCGGGTGCTGTCGAAGGCGCAGATCCTCGACCGCGTGTGGGACTACGACTTCGGCGGCCAGGCGCACGTCGTCGAGCTGTACATCAGCTACCTGCGCAAGAAGATCGACGCGGGCCGGGCGCCGATGATCCACACCGTCCGGGGCGTCGGGTACGTGCTGAAGCCGTCGGAGGCCCCGTGAGGCTGCCGCACGTCCGGACCCTCCGGGCCCGGCTGACGGCGGGGCTCGTCGTCCTGCTGGCGCTCAGCTGCCTCGCGGTCGGCGTCGCGACCACCACGGCGCTGGAACGCTTCCTGGTGAGCCGGATCGATCAGCAGCTCACGGCGATCGGGGTGCGCTTCGCGGCCAGCCTGGAGCACGAGCACCACCCCGACGCCGACAACCGCCCCGACTCGCGCGGCCAGGCGTCCGGCACGTTCGGGGCCCGCCTGTTCGAGGGGCGGGTCACGCGGGCCGCCGTCGTCCGCGGCCAGGTGGTCGAGGCGGTGCCGGCCACCGCCGCGGACGTGCGCGCGCTGGCGGCGCTGCCGGCCGACGGCCGCGGGCACGACGTCGAGCTGTCGTCGCTCGGCGACTACCGGGTGAGCGCGTACCGGGGCGACGACGGGGACGTGCTGGTCAGCGGGCTGCCGCTGCGGCCCGTCGAGGACACCGTGCACCGGCTGGAGCTGGTGGAGCTCACCGTGTTCGGCGGCGTGCTGATCGCGGCCGGGATCGCCGCGGCGGCGTGGGTGCGGCTCACGCTGCGGCCGCTGCGCCGCGTCGCCGCGACCGCGTCCCGCGTCACCGAGCTGCCGCGGGCCAGCGGCGAGGTCGCGATGCCCGAGCGCGTGCCCGACACCGACCCGCGCACCGAGGTCGGGCAGGTCGGCGCCGCGCTCAACCGGATGCTCGGGCACGTCGAGAACGCGCTCGCGCGCCGGCACGCGAGCGAGGAGCGGCTGCGCCGGTTCGCCGCCGACGCCAGCCACGAGCTGCGCACCCCGGTCGCCGCGATCCGCGGCCACGCCGAGCTGGCGCTGCGCACCCGCGAGGGCGTCCCGCCGGACGTCCGGCACGCGCTCGGCCGGATCGAGGCCGAGTCTGTCCGGATGACCGACCTGGTCGACGACCTGCTGCTCCTCGCCCGGCTGGACGCGGGCCGCCCGCTGGAGTCCGAACCGGTCGACCTGACCCGGCTCGTCCTGGACGCGACGAGCGACGCCCGCGCCGCCGGGCCGGACCACCGCTGGGAGATGGTGCTGCCGGAGGAGCCCGTCACGATCACCGGGGACGCCCGCCGGCTGCACCAGCTGCTGGCCAACCTGCTCGCCAACGCCCGCACGCACACCCCGCCCGGCACCCACGTCACGGTCCGGCTCTCCCAGCCGTTGCCGCCGGGCGTCGTGCTGGAGGTGGAGGACGACGGGCCGGGCGTCCCGGCGGAGGCCCGCGAGGAGATCTTCCAGCGGTTCGTGCGGGCCGACCACGGCCGGTCCCGCGCGGCCGGGGGCACCGGTCTCGGCCTCGCCATCGTCCAGGCCGTCGCCGCGGCGCACGGCGGCACGGTGCGGCTGGTGGGCCGGTCGACCTTCCGCATCACCCTGCCGGGCGGGTGATCAGGTCCCCGCCGTGCTCGTCGCGCAGATGTCGCCGTCGGCGTGGATCTCGCCCTCCAGGGTCGGGATGCCCGCCTTCTTCTTCGCCTTCACCGCGGTGAACGAGGTGCCGAGCACCAGGTTCACGACCCCCGGACCGGCCTTCGGGTACAGCGCCTTCTTCGCGCCCGGGATCACCACGGCGAGCGCGGCGGCCTGCGCCTGCGAGCCCTGCGCGTAGTACACGCCGGTCGTCGGCCGGGTCTTCATGGTGTCCGTCCCGACGATCACGAAGCCCTGCGCCTTGAGCTGCTTGGCGACGGTCGCCGCCGTGCTCGCGCGGCCGGTCGCGTTGTACAGCCGCACCTGCACCGGCCCGGTGGTCTTCTTCGCGGCGGCCTCGACGGACTGGTCCTGGCGGATCGCGGTGAAGAACTGCCCGGCGGCCGGCTGGCTGAGCGCCACCCGGTTCGGGTCGGGCGCGTAGGCCGTGACGGGCACGGTGACGAAGTCGAGCTTGCCGGCGGTCAGCCCGTGCATGCTCCGCGCGATCTTCACCATCGTGCCGAGGTCCAGGCCCTTGTCGGTGGTCAGCGACTTCGTGCCGGCCTCGGCCAGGTCGTACACCTTCTTCGGGTCGGTCAGCGTCCCGGCGCTCAGCACCTTGTTCGCCAGCGACCCCATGAACTGCTGCTGCCGCTTGATCCGCTGCAGGTCGGACTCGTCGCCGAGGCCGTGCCGGTCGCGGACGTAGGCCAGCGCCGTCTCGCCCTGGATGGTGTGCTTGCCCTTGGTCAGGTGGAGCTTGGAGTCCTTGTCGTTCACGTCCTGCGGCAGGCAGACCTCGACGCCGCCGACCGCCTCGGTCACGCTCTTGAAGCTGGTGAAGTCGACCTGCATGAAGTGGTCGATCTTGATGTGGGTGAGGTTCTCGATCGTCTTGACCGTGCAGGACGCGCCGCCGTTGGTGAACGAGCTGTTGATCATCCCGATGGTCACGGCGGGCGAGGAGGTGCCGTCCGACCGCGTGCACGCCGGGATCGGCACCATCAGGTCGCGCGGGAAGCTGATGCCCGTCGCCTGCTTCCCGCCCGGGGACAGGTGCAGCAGGATCATCGTGTCCGAGCGCGGCGGGTCGTTCTTCATGCGCCGCCCGTACTTGGCGTTGGCGCCCGCGCGGCTGTCGGTGCCGAGCATCAGGATGTTCAGCGCGTTGTTCAGCTTCGGCGGCCGGTTCCCGCCGATCAGCTTGTCGGTGTCCTCGTGGTCGATGTTGTGCTGGAGCTGCCAGTAGAACCCGTAGCCGGTGGCTCCGGCCGCGACGACCAGCACGGCGGTGACGATCGCGACCCACTTCAGGACCCGCCGGCCGCGCCGTCGCGGCGGCGCGGGATCGGGGTCGGGGTCCACCTCGTCCGCGTAGTCGATGTAGGTCGGCTTGCTGCTCATCGGCTCCAGCGACTCCGTCTGAATCGTGAGCACCGGTCAGCGGCCACCGCGCTCAGTCGAACCTTGCTCAAACACGTGACTCAGACGACAGTATCCACTACCCTCCCCCCTCCAGGAACGATGGTCACGAGGTCGGCTGGGACGACTCCAGCGGGTGACCGGACGGGCCGTTCCGGCCGTTCCGGCAGCTCTGGCCGTTCTAGTCGTCGAGCAGGCCGTCGCGGCGGGCCTCGCGGTACAGCGCGATGCGGTTGGAGGCGTCGCGGCCGGCCCTGGCGTACTTCTCCCGGGCGCGCGCGAGGTACTGCTTGACCGTGTGCTCGCTGATGCCCATCTTGCGGGCGACGGCCGCGCGGGTGAGGCCGCCGAGCCACAGCCGCATCGTCCGCAGCTCCTGCTCGGAGAACCGCGGACGGCACGGGCTCGCCTCGCGGGGCTCGGACGCACCGCCGGCGGCGTCGCCGGTCGCGTGGCCGGGGGCCTCGCCGGACGTGTCGCCGAGGGCCTCGCCGGTCGCGTCGTCGGCGACGGCGAGGATGGCCTCGACCAGGCGGCGCTGGCCCTCGGCGGACTCCTTGCGGACGAACGCGCGGGCGCCCGCCAGCTCGGCCCGGCGGGCGAGGTCGGCCCCGGCGTGCTGGGAGAAGACGACGATGCGGTGCCCGGCCGCGGCGAGCCGGGCGATCAGCTCGAACGCCGGCTCGCCGGCCGTCCGCGGGTCGATGACCAGCACGTCGGCGGCGAGGCGCGGGTCGAGCCCGTCGATGCTGGTGGCGGTGTCCACGATCTCGATGGGGCGCGGGTCGCCGTCGATCCAGGCGCGGACGCCGGACAGCACCACGTCGTGGTCGTCGACGACGGCGACGGTGACTCGGCGGGTGGGAGCCATCGGGGAGCGGGTCAGACCTTCGTTCAGGGCGGGGAGCGTGCGTCGGTGGGGGCGGACGGGCGGGGCGAAGGCGTGCGGGCACGGGCGGGACGGTGCGGGGAGCGATAACCCCTCGATCTTACTGAGCGGAGCCGTCCCGTCATAGAGAGTTTTGATTGGCCCGCCGGTGACGCCGTGCGGCCCCGGCGGCGCGGGGGCCATGGCCGTGCCATGACCGCCGAACGACCGTCATGACAGGCGACCCGACTCTGCGCAAACTGAGCCGTACTGCCGAAGCAGCCGCACCGACGCAGGGGGGAGCCACATGAACGGGGTCGGTCTCAAGGTACTCGGGCCGCTGGAGGCGGCCGTGGACGGCCGGCGGGTGGAGCTGCCGAAGGGCGGGCAGCGGGTGCTGCTCGCCGTGCTGGCGCTGAACGCCGGGCAGGTCGTCCAGCTGGAGCAGCTGCTGGACCACCTGTGGGGCGACCGGCTGCCGGACCGGCCGCGCGGCGCGCTGTACTCCTGCGTGTCCCGGCTGCGGCAGTGGCTCGACCGGCACGCGCCCGGCTCGGCCGGGCTGCTCGCCACCTCCTCCGGCGGCTACGTCCTGGAGCTCGGGCCCGGCGGGCTGGACCTGCTGTGCTTCCGCGCGCTGATGCGCGAGGCCGCCGCCGCGGGGGAGCGGCGCGACCTCGCCGCCCAGTCGGCGCGGCTGCGGGAGGCGCTGGCGCTGTGGCGCGGGCCCGTCCTGGCGAACGTCCGGTCCGACGCCCTGCAGCAGACCGAGGTGCCGCGGCTGACCGAGGAGTACCTGCGGGCGGTGGAGTGGCGGTGCGAGGTCGGGCTGGCGCTCGGCGAGCACGACGGGATGGTCGGGGAACTGCGCGCGCTGACCGACCGGTACCCGTTCCGGGAGCGGTTCTGGTGGCAGCTGATGCTGGCGCTGACCCGGTCGGGCCGCCGCGTGGAGGCGCTGGCGGCGTACCGGAAGGTCAGCTCGCAGCTGCGCACCGAGTTCGGCGTCGACCCCGACCTCGAACTCCGCCGCCTCCAGATGGCGATTCTGCGCGACGACCATTCGGTCCTTTCGCTCTGAACCGCCGGGGATTTCCATGAGCGTGTGCCGGGGATTTCGAGGGGACCGTCACGGGTTTCCGGCGGACATCGCCTTGGCGAGCAGTTCGTAGGAGCGCAGCCGCTCGTCGAGATCGTGGACGAGCGTCAGCACCATGATTTCGTCGGCGCCCGTTCCGGCGAGCAGTTCGCCGAGGCGTTCCCGGACGGTTTCCGGATCGCCGACCACATGATGCGCCATGCGCTCGCGGAGAACCGCTTCCTCCTCCGCCGTCCAATGGAGTTTCGCGGCGTCCTCGGGGGTGACGTTCGGTCCGTTCCGGACGCCCCTCAAGGACTGCGCCACGATCACCTTGGACGGCCCGGCGAGCCATTCCGCGCGCTCGGCGGAATCGGCGACGATGACCGAGGCCGCGAGCAGCGTCCGCGGTTCCGGGAACGCGGCCGACGGGCGGAAGGCGTCGCGGTAGGCGCGGAGCGCGGGCCCGGCGTTCTGCGGGCGGATGTGGTGCGCGAACGCGAACGGCAGCCCGAGCTCCCCGGCGAACCGGCCGTTCTCGACGCTCGACCCGAGCAGCCACACGTCCGGCGCGCCGCCCGCCGCCGGGACCGCGACGACCGGGTCTCCGGGCTGCGGCGACAGCAGCGCCACCAGCTCGCGGACCTGCTCCCGGTACGCCTCCGACCCGGGCGGGCTGCTGACCCGGCGCAGCGCCCGCGCCGTGCTCATGTCCGTGCCGGGGGACCGGCCGACGCCGAGGTCGACGCGGTCCGGGTGCAGCGTCGCCAGCGTCCCGAACTGCTCGGCGACGACCAGCGGCGGATGGTTCGGCAGCATCACGCCGCCGGAGCCGACCCGCATCCGGGACGTGGCGGCCGCGAGCAGCGCGACGAGCACCGGCGGCGCGCAGCTGGCGATGAACGGGGCGTTGTGGTGCTCGGCGACCCAGTACCGGTGGTACCCCATCCGCTCGGCCTCCGGCGCCGTCCGCAGGGTCTCCCGCAGCGCCCGCGACGGCGACGAGCCCTGCCACACGGGCGCGGTGTCGAGGATGGAGAGGATCGTCATCGCCGGCTCCTTCGATCGGTTCTGCCGTCCCGCCGATATTCGCGCCGGGAACAGGCGATCTCAATACCGCCCGGCTCCGCTGAGAGGCAACTGCAAGGTAAGTGAAATGACCTTCCTCCTAATGTGGTAGCGCAACGGGAAGGCCCATCCGGGGCCGCACCGGTTCGCAAGGAGGGTGTTTTTCATGCAGCAGAAGGCGGCGGCTTACGAGCCGCCCTCCCTGATGGAGGTCGGCGGCTTCGCCGAGCTGACCCTCGGCCGGCCGAGCTGGGGATTCGAGAACGACTGGTCGTGCGTCATGCTCTGCTGACGTCCCGCGCGGCCCGTCGGCTCGGAACGGAAGTGCCGGCGCCGGTTCGCCCCGGCGCCGGCGCGCCCGGTGAAAGGGAATTGGGAATGGTGGAGTTCCGCGTCCTTCCGGACACGCCCGAGGCCGCCGCGATGGCGGGCCCGGCCGCTTCGCGGTTCGAGTACGCGTCGGGCCGCCCCTGGATCGTCGGACGCTGGGAGAGGGAGAGCGTCGTGTCCGCCGCGTGCGGGCGCGACCGCGTCGTGCTGTTCGGGCCCGCCGACACGACGCCGGACGAGCTGGAACGCGTCCTCGCCCGTGTCCGCTCGGTGCGGGAACTGGACGCGCTGTGCGGGCGGCTCGCCGGGTGCTTCCACCTCGTCGCGTCCATCGACGGGCGCGTCCGGGTGCAGGGCGCCGTGTCGGCCGCGCGGCAGGTGTTCCACACCTCGCTCGGCGGGGTGACCGTCGCCGCGGCCGCGCCGATGTCCCTGCCGGGCGACCACCGGGTGGACGAGGAGCTGCTCGCGGCCCGGCTCGTCGCGCCGTGGCCGCCGTGGCCGATCGGCGAGACGCCGCTGTGGACGGGCATCGAGGCCGTCCCCGCCGGCTGCTACCTCGAGATCGGCCCCGACGGCCGGGGCCGCCCGGTCCGGTGGTGGACGCCGCCGGAGCCGCACCTGCCGCTCGCCGACGGGGCGCGCCGCGTCCGGCGGGCGCTGCGCGACGCGGTTGCCGTGCGCGCGCGGGGCGTCAAGACGATCAGCGCGGACCTGTCCGGCGGGATGGACTCCACCAGCCTGTGCTTCCTCGCCGCCGGCGAGGCGGACCGGCTCGTCACGACCCGCTGGGAGGCCGCCGACCGCGCCGACGAGGACCGGCACTGGGCGCGGCTCGCCGCCGAGGACCTGCCGTCCGCCGAGCACCTGGTGCTGACCCGCGACACCGCCCCCACCTGGTTCGACGGGATCACCGAACCCGATCCGGACCCGGACGTCGAGGGGCCCTTCGCCTGGATCCGGACCCGGGCCCGGCTCGTCCACCTGGCCCGCCGCGTCGCCGCCGCCGGCTCCGCGTCCCACCTGACCGGCCACGGCGGCGACGAGCTGTTCCTCGGCAACCCGCTCAACCTGCACACGCTCGCGCGGACGCGGGGCGGCGGCGCCGTCCGGCACCTGCGCGCGTACCGGGCGATGTACCGGTGGCCGCTGCTGCCCGCGGCGCGGGCGCTGCTGAACCGCGACACGTTCGGCGCGTGGCTCGCCGCGTCCGCCGCCACGCTCACCGACCCGATCCGCGAGGTCGGCGGCGCGCCCGCGTTCGGCTGGGGGATCGCCTACCGGCTGCCGCCCTGGGCGACCGCCGACGCCGCCGGCGCGGCGCGCACCCTGTTCCGGCGGGTCGGCGCGTCCGGCGTCGAACCGCTCGCGCCGCTGCGCGGGCAGCACGCCGCGCTGCAGGACGCCCGGCTCTGCGGCGACACGATCCGCCGCGTCGACGGGCTCACCTCCCGGGAGGGCGTGGCCTGGCACGCGCCGTTCGTCGACGACCGGGTGATCGAGGCCGCGCTCGCCGTCCGCCTGCGGGACACCACGATGCCCGACCGCTACAAGCCCGCCCTGTCCGCCGCGATGGCCGGCACCGTCCCGGCCCGGATCCTCGGACGGGCGACGAAGTCCGAGTACAGCGCGGACGCCTACGACAGCCTGCGCCGGCACCGCGCCGACCTGCTCGGCCTGTGCGGCGACGACATGCGCCTCGCGCGGCTCGGGCTCGTCGACCCCGCCGCGCTGCGCGCCGTGCTGGAGGCGCCGCCGCCCTCGTCCCTGACCCTGATGCCGCTGATCAGCACGTTCGCCTGCGAGACGTGGCTGCGCGCCGTCGAGCGCGACCGCGTCCCGCACCCATGAACCGGAGGCCCGAGATGCCCGTGACTCCCGGGGCGTCGCTGTCGCCCCACGTGACGATGACCGAGACCGAGCACGGCACGGTGCTGCTGGACGAGCGCACCGGCCGCTACTGGGCGCTGAACGCGACCGGCACCACCGTGATCCGGCTGCTGCTGGACGGCGGGACCGTCGACGACGCCGTCCGCGAGCTGCGCGCCCGGCACCCGGACGCGGCGGAGCGGGTCACCGCCGACGTCGCCGCGTTCGTCCGGACGCTCCGCGACGCCGAGGTGATGGCGCCGTGACGATGCCGGTCGCGCTGGAGCCGTCCGTCCCGCTGACGCGGCGGCGGCGGGCCGGGGCCCGCGCCGCGGTGGGCGCCGCCCGGCTGATCGCGGCGCTGCCGCCGCGCCGGCTGCGCCGCGTCCTCGCCTTCCTGCGGCGGGGCGCGCGTCCCGCGTCGGGGGAGGAGGCGCTCGCGGCGCGGCAGGCGGTGGTGACGGTGAGCGTCCAGTGCGCCGGGCAGGGCTGCCTGCAGCGGTCCCTCGCGACGGTGCTGCTGTGCCGCGCGGGCGGGACGTGGCCGGACTGGTGCACGGGCGTCCGGTTGGAGCCGTTCCGCGCCCACGCCTGGGTGGAGGCCGGCGGGGCGCCGGTCGGCGAGCGCGCCGAGGTGCTGGCGTTCGCCAAGACGATGGTGGTCGCGGCGCCCGGCAGCGCGCAGGCGGACCGATGACGGACCTGGTCCTGCTCGCCTGCCGGGCGCTGATCCTCACCGTGTTCGCCGCCGCGTTCGTCGGGAAGGCGCGCAGCGCGTCGCGGTTCCGCGGGTTCACCGGGTCGATCCGGCAACTCGCGATCCTGCCGGAGCGGGTCGCGGTCCCGGCGGGCGCGCTGGTCGTCGCGGGCGAGGGGACGGCGGTCGTGCTGCTGGCGCTGCCGGCCGCGGCCCGCGCCGGGTTCGCGCTGGCGTCCGCCCTGCTCGTCCTGTTCATCGGCATCGTGGTGCGCGCCGTCCGCGGCGGCGTCTTCGCCGAATGCCGCTGCTTCGGGTCGAAGGGCTCGGTGATGGGGCAGGCGATGATCGTCCGGAACCTGCTGCTGCTCGCCGCCGCGCTGCCCGGCGCCGTCGCGGGCGCGCCCGTCCCGGTCGGGCGGCCGGCGGGGGCGGCGGCCGCGGTCGCCGCCGGGGCGGTCGGCGCGTGGGCCTTCACCCGCTGGTACGACCGGATCGTCGCGGCGCTGATGAAGCGGCTGGTCGCCCCGGCCCGGAACGCGGGCTGACCCCGGTGTCCGACCGTGCGGCGGATCACGCGATCGAGGCCGCGGGCGTCAGCAAGTGGTTCGGGCCGGTCCAGGCGCTGGACGGGGTGACGGTCGCCGCGCGGGCCGGCTCGGTGCTCGGGCTGCTCGGCCACAACGGCGCCGGGAAGACCACGCTGGTCAACGTGCTCGCCACGCTGTGCCGGCCGGCCGCCGGGACCGCCCGCGTCGCCGGGTACGACGTCGTCCGGCAGCCCCGCGAGGTGCGCCGCAGGATCGCGCTGACCGGGCAGTTCGCGGCCGTCGACGAGCAGATCTCCGGCCGCGACAACCTGGTGCTGGTCGCGCGGCTGCGCGGGACGGGGCGGCGCGCCGCGCTCCGCCGCGCCGCCGAGCTGCTGGAGACGTTCGACCTGACCGGCGCGGCCGACCGGCCGGTGCGCGGCTACTCCGGCGGGATGCGGCGCCGCCTCGACCTCGCGGCCAGCCTGACGGGCCGTCCCGAGGTGCTGTTCCTCGACGAGCCCACCACCGGCCTGGACCCGGCCGCCCGCCTCGCGACCTGGGCGATCGTCGAGGACCTCGTCCGGGACGGGACGACCGTCGTGCTCACCACCCAGTACCTCGACGAGGCGGACCGGCTCGCCGACACCATCACCGTGCTCGCCGACGGCCGGGTCGTCGCGGCCGGCGCGCCCGCCGACCTGAAGGCCCGCGTCGGCGGGCGCACCGCCACCGCGCGGTTCTCCGGCCGGGACGCCGTGCGGGCCGCCGCCCGCGCGCTCCGCTTGGAGGGCCTCGGCCCCGAGTACGACCCGCGTCGCGACGTCCTCGCCGTCCCGCTGGCGGGCCCCCGCGATCTCGCGGTCGTCGCGCGGACGCTGGACGCCGAGGTCGCGGGCGACTACGAGCTGACCGTGACGGCGCCGACCCTCGACGACGTGTACCTGTCGCTGACCGGGCCCCGCCGCACGGACGCGGCTGCGGGGGACACGGCGGCGGGGGACGCGGTGGCGGGGGACGCGTCGTGACGGTCGGCGCGCCCGCCCGGGACACCGCCCGCACGGCGCCCCCGCAGGACGCCGGGATCTGGACGCAGCTGCGGGTCCTCACCGGGCGGTCGCTGCGCGCGCTCGTCCTCGACCCCCGGCTCGTCGTCGCGAGCATGCTGGGGCCGCTGCTGATGCTCGGCACGTTCAGCCAGCTGTTCGGCAGCGTCGCGCGGGCGCCCGGCTTCCCGCCCGGCGTCCGCTACGTCGACTTCCTCGTCCCGGCGATCATGGTGACGTCGGCGATGCAGGCGGCGCTGAACACCGCGGTCGGGCTCACCCAGGAGATGCGCAACGGGATCATCGCCCGGTTCCGGTCGATGCCGATCTGGCCCGGGGCGGTGCTGCTCGCGCGCAGCGCCGCCGACACCGTCCGCTGCGCGCTCCAGCAACTGCTGCTGCTCGTCCTCGCGGCGGCGCTGCTGGGGTTCCGC
>NZ_JBEYYT010000050.1:0-37214 GCF_040645715.1 Spirillospora sp. NPDC046719
CGCCGTGAGAATCAGGCCAGGTTCTCGTCGGCCGCCGAGAGGTGCGGGACGGGGACCGTGCCCATGCGGCCCGCCTGGAAGTCCTCGAACGCCTGCACGATCTCGTCGCGGGTGTTCATGACGAACGGCCCGTAGCGGGCGACCGGCTCCCGGATCGGGAGGCCGCCGAGGATCAGGATCTCCCAGCCGTTCGCGCTCGCGACGGGCTGGGTGTCGGCGGCGCGGACGACCAGGCCGTCCTGCGAGCCGTGGTGGTGCGAGCCCGCGAACACCGCGAGCTGCCCCTCGTCCAGGCCGACCTCCTCGACGCCGACCGTGCCGCGTCCGGACAGGACGTAGACCATCGCGTTGAAGTCGCGCGGCCACGGCAGGGTGAGCCGGGCGCCCGGCGCGACGGTGGCGTGCAGGTAGTTGATCGGCGTGTAGGTGACGCCGGGGCCGTCGTGCCCGGCGACGGAACCGGCGATCACCCGGACGAGCGAGGAGCCGTCGTCGGCCGCGAGCAGCGTGACGTCGCGGGCCTCGATGTCCTGGTAGCGGGGCTCCACCCACTTCTGCGCGCGCGGCAGGTTCACCCAGAGCTGGACGCCGTGGAACAGGCCGCCCTTGGTGACGAGCTCGGGCGGCGGCTGCTCGATGTGCTGGATGCCGGACGCGGCCGTCATCCACTGGGTGGCGCCGTCGGAGATGAGGCCGCCGCCGCCCGTGGTGTCCTGGTGCTGGAACGCGCCGTCGATGATGTAGGTGACGGTCTCGAAGCCGCGGTGCGGGTGCCACGGGGTGCCCTTCGCCTCACCGGGCGCGTACTCGACGGCGCCCATGTGGTCGAGGAGGAGGAACGGGTCGGCGAGGGACAGGTCGATGCCCGGGAACGGGCGGCGGACCTCGAAGCCCTCGCCCTCCAGGTGGCGCTTCGCGGTCACGGTCTTCGCGACGCGGCGCCAGTCGGTGTCGGCGTCCGGCAGCAGCGGCAGCCGGGGCAGGGTCAGCGGGTCGGCCATCACGGCTGGCATGGGGTCCTCCTCCGTCGGGTGCCCGTCCGTGGCGGGCGTTGCCCCCTACAATCTAGTTGATGCTTCAACTATTCCCCCACTATACTGATCCCATGAGCGAACCACGCTGGCTCGATGCCTCCCAGCAACGCGATTGGCGGGCCTACGTGGACGGCAGCGTCCGGCTCACCGAGATCATGGACCGGGACCTGAAGACCAAGCACGGGCTCTCGGTGTCGGAGTACGAGATCCTCGTCCGGCTGTCCGAGGCGTCCGGCCACCGGCTGCGCATGGCGGAGCTCGCCGAGAACGCCAGCCAGTCCCGCAGCCGGCTGTCCCACACCTGCTCCCGGCTGGAGTCGAAGGGCCTGGTCAAGAGGGACAACTGCGGCACCGACAAGCGCGGCGTCTACGCGCAGCTGACCGAGGAGGGCTTCGCCACGCTGGAACGCGCCGCGCGCGACCACGTCGAGGTCGTCCGCGAGTACCTCATCGACGTGATCGAACCCGAGGACCTGGAGGCCATCGGGCGCGCCTTCAGCGCCGTCCTCAAGCGGCTCGGCGCCACGTGACCCGCGATCGGCGCGCCGGCGCCCGGCGCGGAAGGCGCGTCCAGAGCGTTCGGGTCTAGAGCGTGACCGTCACCCCGGTCAGGAACCCCACCGACACCAGCGTGAGGAACACCCACGCCAGCATCATCCCCGCGCCGAACGACCGCCACCGGCCGCCGACCTTCCACATCAGCAGCCCGCCCAGCCCGAACGCCAGCACCAGCAGCGTGACGAACTGCGGCAGCAGGCTCGGCCGCCGGGTCGTCATCAGCGGCGCGTACATCATCACGAAGTCGACGAACACGAACAGGCCGAACCCCGCGGCGATCGCGCCGACCTCCCGGCCGCTCAGCGACCGCGTGCGCTCGGCGAAGTCCAGCGCGCGCTCCGACCGCAGCCGCAGCCGCGGCCGCTCCGCGTCCACGACGGGCTCTTCCTGGACGCTCTGCGCGACGGCGAAGATCTCGTCCTCGAGGCTCGGGACGTCCCTCTCCTGCGGATCCGCCATTCCGGCTCCCTGAGGGCCGGCGGATGCCGGGCGACATGCCCGGCGAGGTGGACGACGTTCGCGGCCCGTTCGCCCCGGCCCCTTTCCGGCGGACGCGCCGTCAAACGCACCGTAGCGAATCCGAGGTCCAACGCGAAGGCCACGCGACGTGCGATCCTGCAAAGATGCCAGCTAGAGGGCCACTTCGCAGTGCGGCGTTCGCCGCCGTGTTCATCGCCGTGTCGGCCGCCGCGACCGGATGCGGCAACGGATCCGACAACGGCGGCAAGTCCGGGACGGCGACTCCCGCCACGCCGCCGACCGCGACCGGGACCGGGACCGGCTCGGCGGCGCCGTCCGCGAAACCGACGAACCAGAAGTTCGAGGCGCAGATCAAGAAGGTCACCGCCGCGGACCTGAAGTACTCCTGGCACCGGGGCTGCCCGGTCGCGCCGTCCGGGCTCCGTATGATCCAGATGACGTACTGGGGCATGGACCACAAGCCGCACGGCAACGGGCAGCTCGTCGTCAACGCCAAGGCGGCCGACGACCTCGTCACGGTGTTCCGCAAGCTCTACAACATGCGCTACCCGATCGAGCGCATGGAGCCGGTCGACAAGTACAAGGGAAGCGACTTCGCCTCCATCGAGGCCGGCAACACCTCCGCGTTCAACTGCCGCAACGCCACCGGGTCCAGCTCGTTCTCCCAGCACGCCTTCGGCCTCGCGGTCGACCTCAACACGTGCCAGAACCCGTACGTCTACGCGGACGGGCACGTCGCCCACAAGAACTGTGCAAAGTACGCGAACCGGAAGAACCGCGATCCCGGGGTGATCCACGCCGGCGACCGGGTGGTGAAGGCGTTCGCGTCGATCGGCTGGGGCTGGGGCGGCGAATGGAGCGGCGCCCGCGACTACCAGCACTTCAGCAGCAACGGCCGCTGACCGGGGCCCGCGCACGGGGATGGACGCGCCGTCGCGTCCGCGCGGGCGGCCGCCCGGGGATCAGACCATCATGAGCGCGATCACGCCGACCACGACCACGACCGCCACGACGGCGAGGCCGACGATGAGGGGCATGTTCGGGCCGGACTTCTCCGCCGGCGCGCGGTTGGCGAAGTTCTGAAACTGGTGAGTGGTGCCTGCCGGATCATTCGGTGTCTGCGACATGCCGAAGAGAGTAACGGATGCCTTCCGCCCGATTCGGGCGGTTTCACGGGCCCGCGTCGCCCGATTCCGAGCGGAGAGTGTGGGATTCGAACCCACGAGGACTGTCCCCAGCCCTGGGCGCTTTCAAGGCGCCTGCACTAGTCCACTATGCGAACTCTCCTCGGCCACGCCCGGGTGGCCACGGCCAACGATAGCGGGCTCACCCGGCCGCCTCGACCGCATATCCCGGGATCGACGGCCACCGGACGGTCATGACGACGGACTCCTCCTCGGCCTCCCAGGAGTGGTCGACGCCGCGACCCCACACCACGTAGTCACCGGGCTCCGCGAGGACGACGTCGCGTCCGGGGAACTCCAGCCGGAACCGGCCGCTGATCAGGACGAGCAGCGCCGTGCGCTTCTCCCCGTCCGTCCAGCGCGCGCGCCGCTCCCCCTTGGGATGGACGCCCCATTTGATCTCGACGTCCTCGCTGTGCCGCAGGTCGCCCGGCGGCTTGAAGTGGCCCAGCAGCCAGCCGCGGTCCCCCGCCGCGTCCGCCGCGGCCCTGCCCACGTAGACGCCCTGGTCGTCGCTCTCCACGGGAGGCGACTCTAGCGGCGGCGGCACGCGGGCCGGGTCAGGCGGAGGGTTCGATGCGCGGGAAGGCGAAGCCGTCGCCGACGATCGCGGCGAGGTTGAGGTACGCCTCGCGCGTCGCCGGAGCGAGCTGCTCCAGGTCCACTTCGGCGCCCTCCTCCAGGTGGTCGTCGTAGGGGATGCGGACGACGGCGCGGCAGCGGCTCTCGAAGTGGGCCTGCAGCTTGTCCAGGTCGACCTGGCTGCGGGTGCGGTTGCGGACCATCGACAGCACCACGACGCCGTTGCGGACGAGGTGGCCGTGGTCGTGCGCCTCCAGCCAGTCGAGGGTCGCGCTCGCGGACCGGGCGCCGTCCACCGACGGGGAGCTGACCAGGACGAGCTGGTCGGCGAGGCGCAGCACCCCGGACATCGCGGAGTGCAGCAGGCCCGTCCCGCAGTCGGTGATGCAGATGGAGTAGTACTGCTCCAGGACGGCGGCGACGGCCTCGTAGTCCTCCGCGCTGAACGCCTCGCTGACCGCGGGGTCGCGGTCGGACGCGAGCACCTCCAGGCGCGCGGCGTTCTGCGAGGTGAACGCGCGGACGTCGGCGTACCGCTGGATCTTGTCGCGGCTGTTGAGCAGGTCGCGGACGGTCGCGGCGGTCTCCAGCCGGACCTTGTCCGACAGCGTGCCGCGGTCGGGGTTGGCGTCCACGGCGATGACGGTGTCGCCGCGCATCGAGCCGAGCATCGAGCCGAGACCGGTCGTGGTGGTGGTCTTGCCGACGCCGCCCTTCAGCGACATCACCGCGACGCGGTGGTGGCCGCCCGTCACGGGGGTGCGGGCGCGGGCGATGAGGTCCTTGCGGCGCATCTCGCTCTGCGACTCGCCGGGGTGGACGCTGCCGCCGGTGGCCTTGTAGACGGCGCGCCGCCAGCCGGAGGACGGCGCGATGCGGCGCTCGCCGAGGAGGTTCTCGGAGCTGAGGCTGTCGGCGCTCGTCGGGTCGGCCTGCTGCGGCTGCCCCGGGTACTGGTGGCCCGGCGGGACCTGCTGGTACGCGCCGGGCTGGCCGGGCTGCGGAGGCTGGCCCGGGTACGGCGGCTGCCCCGGCTGGCCCGGCTGCGGGTAGCCGTAACCCTGGTGCGGCTGGGCCGGGTCGCCACCCGGCGGCATCTGCGCGTACGGCCGTCCGGTGCTCGGGTCGATCGGGTAGGCCTGGCCGGTGTTCGGGTCGACCATGTACGGCTGACCCGTGTTGGGGTCGACCGGGTAGGGCTGCCCGGTGTTCGGGTCGACCGGGTACGGCTGACCGCCCGGGTTCTGCGGGTAGGGGTGGCCGGTGTTCGGGTCGACCGCGTACGGCTGCGCGTTCGCGTTTGGGTCCTGCGCGAATGGCTGGCCGCCGGCGTTCGGATCCGCCGGGAACGGCTGCGCGCTCGGATCCTGCGCGAACGGCTGAGCGCTGGGATCCTGCGGGAAGGGCTGCGCGTTGGGGTCCTGCGCGAACGGCTGAGCGCTGGGATCCTGCGGGAACGGCTGCCCAGCATTCGGGTCCTGCGGGAACGGCTGCGCGTTGGGGTCCTGCGGGAACGGCTGCCCGGCGTTGGGGTCTTGGGGGAACGGCTGTGCGTTCGGGTCCTGCGGGAACGGCTGCGCGTTCGGGTCTTGCGGGAAGGGCTGGACGCCGTTCGGCTCGCCGGGAAACGGCTGGGCGGCGCCCGCGTTCGGGTCGGGCGGGGGCGGGAACGGCTGGTCGGGCATGTAGGGCGGCAGCTGGTCGAGCGGCGGGGCGCTCTGGCCGTTGCCCGCGTCGTACGGCTGCGGCGGCCCGGTCTCCCAGGGCTGCCGGGGCTCGAACGGCTGGTAGGCGCCGTACGGCGGGGGCAGCATGCCGCCCTCGAAGGGCTGCGGCATGGGGCCGCCGTCGTAGGGCGGCAGGTTCTGCGCGGGCGGCGCGGTGGGCGGCGGCGCGCCGAACCCTTCGGGGCCGAAGTTGTCGGGGCCGTAGTTCTCGGGGCCGTAGGTCTCCGGGCCGAAGTTCTCCGGCGGCTGGAGCGGCGGCGCGGCCAGCCACGGGTTGGCGTTCGGGTCGTGCGCGGGCTGCTGCCCCGGCTCGCCGGCGGCACCCTCCGGCTGCGCCGCGGGCGCCGGCTGCTCGGGCTGCGGTCCCTGCTGCTCAGGGGGCGCGGGAGGCGCCTGCGCCGCCGGTTGCTCGCCCTCGGTGGCGGCAGGCGGGGCGGCGTCGGACGGCCCCGTCGACTCGCCGCTCATCGCGTCGAGAGAGGCCAGCCGCTCCTCTAGGGAACGCCCGTCGTGCTCGTTCCTCGCCACCGATTTCTCCCCTCGGGCACACCTCAGATGATCATTACGGAGCAGGAGGGCAAAACGGCCCCCAGGAAGGATACCCGCGCGTCAATACCACGCATCACGCCGGTAGATCCACTTTGCCCCGGGACGCTCGCGGTGAGGGGCGCCGGAGGCGGTGTCCGGACGCGCGGAACTGCGCCGACCCGTCGCCCGGTAGCGTGACCGTTATGCATGCGATCGTGATTCGCGAGCCGGGGGACGCCGACGTCCTGGAATGGACGCGGGTGCCCGATCCGGAGCCGGGGCCCGGCGAGGTGCTGGTGGAGGTGGCGGCGAGCGCGGTGAACCGCGCGGACGTCATGCAGCGGATGGGCTTCTACAACCCGCCCGAGGGCGCTTCGCCGTATCCGGGGCTGGAGGTGTCGGGACGGGTCGCCGCGCTGGGCGACGGCGTGACGGGCCTCGCGCCGGGCGACGAGGTGTGCGCGCTGCTGGCCGGCGGCGGCTACGCCGAGCTGGTCGCGGTGCCCGCGTCGCAGGTGCTCCCGGTACCGCCCGGTGTGGACCTCGTGGACGCGGCCGGGCTGCCGGAGGTGGCGTGCACGGTGTGGTCGAACGTGTTCATGCTCGCCGGGTTGAGCGCCGGGGAGACGTTCCTGGTGCACGGCGGCGGCAGCGGCATCGGGACGCTCGCGATCCAGCTGGCGAAGGCGCGCGGCGCGAAGGTGGCCTGCACCGTGGGCAGCGCGGAGAAGGCGGACCGCTGCCGCGAGCTGGGCGCCGACGTCGTCGTCAACTACCGCGAGGACGACTTCGTCGAGAGCGGCCCGTACGACGTGATCCTGGACGTGATCGGAGCGAAGTACCTGGCGCGCAACGTCGAGGCCCTCGCGACCGGCGGACGGCTGATGATCATCGGGCTGCAGGGCGGCACGAAGGCCGAGCTGGACATCAACGCGCTGCTGCGGAAAAGGGCGCTCGTCCACGCAACGGCGCTGCGGTCCCGTCCGTTGGAGGAGAAGGCGGAGATCGTGGCGGCCGTCCGCGAGCACGTGTGGCCGCTGCTGGAGTCGGGGGAGGTCCGCCCGGTGGTCGACCGGCGCGTGCCGATCGCCGACGCCGCCGCGGCGCACCGGCTGATGGAGGAGAGCGGCCACGTCGGCAAGATCCTGCTGACCGTGTGAGGATGAGGGAGATATGAGCGAGCCTTCGAAGAACCAGTCGGAACAGGAACCGCACGTGCTCGTGGTCGGGCCGAACGGCATCGCCATGGAGGGCGCGGGCGAGGGCGGCGAGCACGAGGGCAAGTCGATCACCGAGATGGTCGAGCAGCCCGCGAAGGTCATGCGGATCGGCGGGATGATCCGCCAGCTGCTGGACGAGGTCAAGGCCGCCCCGCTGGACGAGGCGAGCCGGGCCCGGCTGCGGGAGATCCACAAGTCGTCCATCAAGGAGCTCGAGGACGGCCTGGCCCCGGAGCTGGTCGAGGAGCTGGAGCGGCTGTCGCTGCCGTTCGCCGACGAGTCCGTGCCGAGCGAGGGCGAGCTGCGGATCGCGCAGGCGCAGCTGGTCGGCTGGCTGGAGGGGCTGTTCCACGGGATCCAGACGACGCTGTTCGCGCAGCAGATGGCGGCGCGCGCGCAGCTGGAGCAGATGCGCCGGGCACTGCCCGCGGGCATGATGCCGCAGGGCGTGGAGCAGCAGCAGGAGGAGCGGGGTCCTCGCTCGTCCGGCCCCTACCTGTAGGACGTCGGAACGACGGCCGCACCCGGTGCGACGGGTGCGGCCGTCGTCACGGGAACAGGCGCTCCAGGATCTGCGCCACGCCGTCGTCGTCGTTGCGGGACGTCCTGTGCGTGACCGCGGCGAGGACGAGCGGGTGCGCGTTCGCGACCGCGTACGACGTGCCCGCCCAGGCGAGCATCGGCAGGTCGTTGGGCATGTCGCCGAACGCGGTGACGTCGGCGGGGCCGATGCCGTGCTCGGCGCAGAGGGCGGCGAGGGCGCTGGCCTTGGTGACGCCGTGCGCGCTGATCTCCAGCAGCCCCCGCCCGGACGAGTGGGTGACCGTGACGAGGTCGCCGACGGCCTTCTCGGCCCGGGCGGCCAGCTCGTCGGGGTCGGCGTCGGGGTGGAAGGCGAGCAGCTTGGTGCCGGGGCTGGCGACCAGCTCGGCGCCGTCGACGGGCCGGCCGCCGAGCGCCTCGGCGTCCCAGCGCGACAGGTCGTAGCTGGTCTCGAACACGAAACCGGTCGGGTACTCGACGGCGAACCGGAAGCCGGGCGAGACGCCGCGCAGCCGCCCGATGGCCTCGGCGAGCACGTCCGGCGGGATCTGCCGGGCGTGCACGACGGTCTCGGAGTGCAGGTCGTAGACGAGGGCTCCGTTCGCGCAGATGGCGAGGCCGCGGTGCCGGACGGCGGCGGCGATCTCCGTCATCCAGCGCGGGGGCCGGCCGGTGACCATGACGAGCATCGCGCCGGCGCGCTCGACGCGCTCGAGGGCGGCGACGGTGCGGGCGGAGATGGTCCCGTCGGAGCGCACGATCGTGCCGTCGAGGTCGGTGGCGATCACGCGCGGCGCAGGTTCGGTCATGTCACCTTCCAGGTCGGCTCGGACACACCCTAGGCGACGGGTCCGACGGGATATCCGCCCGGTCGCCCCCTTCCGCCCGGTCGCCCCCTTCCGCCCCGTCCGCCGCGCGCCTAGGGTGTGGGTCCACCCGAATCTTCTTCACGTTCCCTCCCCCCGCGTGCGGAAGGCAGCAGATGACCCCCCGAACCCCCCGCCTGGTGTCGGCCGCGCTCGCGGGCGCCGTCGCGCTGGCCCCCTTCACCCTCCCGGCCCCCGCGTCCGCCGCCCCGGCCTCCGCGCCCGCCGCGGCCCCGGTCGCCGCTCGGACCGCCTCCACCGTCCGCGACATCGCGGTGGACGGCGCCGTCAACGTCCGCGACATCGGCGGCTACACGGCACGGGACGGCCGGCACGTGCGCTACGGCCTCGTCTACCGGTCCGCGTCGCTCAGCAAGGTCACCGCGACCGGCGTCGCGCAGCTCCAGCGGCTCGGGCTCACGGCCTCCGTCGACTTCCGCTCGCAGCTCGAAGTCGGCATGTCGGGCGCCGACAAGCTGCCCGCCGGGGTCGCGCCCGTCGCCGCGAACATCAACGCGTTCTCGCCGACCCTGCTGACGATGGTCCCCGACCTGCTCAAGGCGATCCTCGCGCAGGACAAGTCCGGCGAGTTCATGGCGCTGTCGTACCGCGGGTTCGTCCACGACGCCGACTCCCGCAAGCAGTTCGCCGCCGCGCTCACCCGCATCGCGTCCGGCACGGGCCCCGTCCTCTACCACTGCACCGAGGGCAAGGACCGCACCGGCGTCATGACCGCGATCCTGCTCACCGTCCTCGGCGTCCCCAAGACCCAGGTCTACGCCGACTACCTGCGCTCCAACCAGGAGCTCGCCGACCAGAACGCCGCCGAGCTCGCCGAGCTGAAGAAGATCGGCATCGACCCGGCCCTCGTCGAGCCGTTCCTGACCGTCCGCGCCGCCTACCTGGACACCGCGTTCGACCAGATCGCGCGGGACTACGGGACGTTCGACGCGTTCGTCGCCAAGGGCCTCGGCATCGACGCCGCCACGCGGGCCGCACTCCGGAAGCGGCTCCTGCGGTAACGGGAAGGGCCCGTCCGGCAGGCGGACGGGCCCTCTCGCTCCGGTCGTTCAGCGCTTGACGGGCTCCAGGACCTCCAGGCCCAGGAACTTCTGCAGCGCCTCCGGGACGCGCACCGAACCGTCCGCCTGCTGGTGGTTCTCCAGGATCGCGACCATCCAGCGCGTCGTCGCCAGCGTCCCGTTCAGCGTCGCGACGGGCTGGTTCTTCCCGTCGGCGTCCTTGTGCCGCACCGACAGGCGCCGCGCCTGGAAGTCGGTGCAGTTCGACGTCGACGTCACCTCGCGGTAGGTGTTCTGCGTCGGCACCCACGCCTCGCAGTCGTACTTGCGCGCCGCGCTCGCGCCGAGGTCGCCCGCCGCCACGTCGATCACCCGGTACGGGATCTCGACCTTCGCGAGCATCTCCTTCTCCCACTCCAGGAGCCGCAGGTGCTCGGCGTGCGCGTCCGCCGGGTCGCAGTAGGAGAACATCTCCACCTTGTCGAACTGGTGGACCCGGATGATGCCGCGCGTGTCCTTGCCGTACGAGCCGGCCTCGCGGCGGAAGCACGACGACCACGCCACGTACCGCCGCGGCAGCTCGTCGATGATCTCGTTCATGTGGTACGCGGCGAGCGGCACCTCCGACGTCCCGACCAGGTACAGCTCGTCCTGCGGGAGCTGGTACACCTCCGCCGCGTGCGCGCCGAGGAAGCCGGTGCCCTCCATCGCCTCCGGCTTCACCAGCACCGGCGGGTACATCGGCACGAACCCGCTCGCGACCGCCTGCTCCATCGCCAGGTTCAGCAGCGCGTACTGCAGCCGCGCGCCGACCCCGGTCAGGTAGTAGAACCGGGCGCCCGACACCTTCGCGCCGCGCTCCATGTCGATCGCGCCGAGGCTCTCGCCCAGCTCCAGGTGGTCCTTCGGCGCGAAGTCGAACGCGGTCGGCTCGCCGACGTGCTCCAGGACCACGAAGTCCTGCTCGCCGCCGGGCGGGGCGCCCTCCTCGATCAGGTTCGGCACGCCCTTCAGCGCCGCGTCCAGCTCCTCGCCGAGCCGGTCGGCCTCCGCCTCGCGGTCCTTGACCTGCTGCGCCAGCTCCTTCGCGCGGGCCAGCAGCGCCTGCCGCTCGTCGCCCTGCGCCCGGGACACCGACTTGCCGAAACTCTTCTGCTCGGCGCGCAGCTGCTCGAACGAGGTCAGCGCGGAGCGCCGCCTCCCGTCCAGGTCCAGCAGCCGGTCGACGACGGCGTCATCCTCACCGCGGGCGCGCTGCGAGGCGCGCAGCCGCTCGGGATCCTCTCGAAGAGCTCGCAGGTCAATCACAGACCCGAGGCTACCGGCCCCGGGCCCTCCGGCGCGCGCGAGTATCGCGGTCCGATCCGGTCGCCGCCCGCCCGCGGCCCGACGCCCGCCCGCGGCGGCCCGGTCAGCGGCGCGCGCTCGCCAGCAGCGCGTGCGCGGGCAGCGCCACGGACCGGCCGTCCGCGCCGCCGGCGCCGTCCGGCAGCGCGTATCCCGCGACGATCCGGTCGTACTCCGCCTTGATCCGCGCGACGGTCGCCGCGTCCTGCCGGCTGATCGCGACGCCGTTGCTGCCGACCCTGGACAGCGCGCCCGTCTCCCACCACTCCTCGGGGTCGACGACGTGCTCCCAGGTCACCTCCTCGACCGCCACGTCCGCGAAGCCCGCCTCCGTCACCAGCCGCTGGAACGCCATCGCCTCGCCGTACTCGACGAACGGCGACGGCGGGATGTCGTCCGGCCACGGCACCCCGGCCGCGTCCATCGCCTCCCGGACGACCGCGAGCGCGCCGACGCCCGGCATCACCCAGCAGCTCAGCGCCATCCGCCCCTCCGGCCGCAGCACCCGCCGCAGCTCGGCGAGCGCCGCGTCCGGCGCGCCGACGTGGTTGATGACGAAGTTGCCGACGGCCGCGTCGAACGTCCCGTCCGGGAACGGCACCTCCGGCAGCACCGCCACCTGGACGTCCAGCCCCGGCACGTTCCGCCGCGCCGTCTCCGCCATGCCCGGCTCGGCGTCCAGCGCGGACACCTCCGCGCCGCGCCGCACCGCCTCCGCCGCGACGAAGCCCGGGCCCGTGCCGACCTCGAGCACCCGGGTCCCCGCCGCGACGCCCGCCGCGTCGAGCAGCGGCCCGACCATGTACCGCGTCATCCGGGCGAATCCCCGCTCGTACGCCGGGGCCCGCCCGGCCCACAGCTCGCGCTCGTAAAGATCAAAGTCGACCACGGAGGCAGCGTACGCCAACCTACGCCCCCGTAACCGGCGGACTAGTCGGCGCCCTTACCGCACGTCCACGTAGTCGTCCCTGTAGGTCTTCACGTAGGCGGACGCACCGCCGTAGTAGGCGCGCCACGTACCGTCCTTGGACGCCTTGAACCCCTTCCGGAAGCGGCCCAGGCCGTCCGTCGTGGTGGCGCCCAGATAGGTCCACTTGGAAGACCCCTTGGGCAGGAAATAGAACGACACTTTCTGCTTGCCGAACGTCGTCCACTTGGTGGTCTCCCGGTAGAGGGACCCCACGATCGTGACGGTCCGGCCCTTGACGACCGGCTCCGGGCTCGCGTTGAAGTCGAGGATCTTCGTCCGGTACCGGACGTCCACGTAGTCGGCCGGGCCGGTGGACGCCAGCGTGCCATAGCCCTCGTCCCGGACGACGGCCCGCCAGTACCCGTCGCGCGAGGCGCGCGCCGGAACGGCGAAACGGCCGTCGACGTCGGTGACCTGCGCCGCGGCGTCGCTCCACTTCTTGTTGTCGGTGGAGAACTGCAGGTGCACGACGGCGTTCACGGCCCCGCCCCACCGGCCGTCGGCCATCTTGCGCAGGACCCGGCCGGTCGCCGTCACCGTGTCGCCCCTGCCGACCGGCTCCGGACCGGCGTCGAACCCGCTGATGGACGTCCGGTAGACGACCTGAAGGACGTCCGTGTTCGCGGAGGACCCCCTGTAGCTCAGGTAGTCGCCGGGGCGGTTCGGGTCGTCGGCGAAGGAGACGTTCCAGGTGCCGTCATCGGTGACCAGGACGGGGGCGCTGTAGACACCGTTCGCGTCCGTCATCGGCGAGGCGATCGTGCTCCAGTCGCCTCCGGTCGCCTTGCCGAACTCCAGGTCGACCTGCTTGCCCGCCAGTGGTGCCCACGCGCCGGCGAGGTTCTGCCATTCGAGCTTCCCGGTGACCGTCACCTTGTCGCCCACGACCGGCCGGCCCTTGACCGTCAGGCTGATGCGGGTCTTCCACCGCCGCTCGACGATGTGGGTCACCGCGCTGGTCGCCGGACGATGCAGGAAGTCCCCGCCGTAGGACAGGACGGCGGCGCCGACGTCGGCGAAGACGGCGGTGCCCTCGGCGCGTCCGTCGGCGCCGGTGACCGCCGTGGCCTTCGCGCCGTCCGGCTGAACGACGAAGAGCCGGGCGCCCGCGACCGGTGCCGGCACGCCGTCGGCGTCACGGGCCAGCAGCCGGCCGCTGAAGGCCACGTTCGGATGGTCCGGGTCCACCATGGTCGGGGAGAACGCCACCTCGGTGAACTCGGTGTCCAGCCCGTTGTCGATCACCAGCCGCCGCGTCAGCGTCCGGGTCGTGGCCGCGTTCGCCAGCTCCACGTCGACCGTCCAGCGGCCCTGCCCCACCGGCACCGCGGACCTCGTCCGCCAGACGCCGTCCTGCGCCGTGCCGCCGACGAGCTCGAAGTCGTCCACCGGAAGGGGCTCTCCCCCGGCGCCCAGCGGCTGCAGGACGGCGCGCACCTTCGTGATGTCGCTGTCCGAGGCGGCGGCCACCTCGATCTGCGTGGCCGGACCGGGCGACAGGATCCGCACCGCCCGGGTGGTCAGGTACTCCGCCGCGGCCGCGGGCGGCGCGACGGCGACGGATAGGGCGGTCACGAGCCCCATGAACAGCGCCGCCATCCGGCGCACCCGAATTCTCATCGCACGTCCACATAGTCGGTGGGCTTGTCGGAGGCGAGGTAGTTCGCGCTGCCGTTGTAGGAGGCCATCCAGGTGCCGTCCTGGGACGCCTTGAACGTCTTGCTGAACCAGCCGTTGGAGGCCGTCTTCACCACGGCCATCTGCGTCCACTTCGACGAGCCCTTGGCCTGGAAGTAGATCGACACCGGGGCGTTCGGTCCCGGCAGCTTCTTGTCCATGTACCGGAACAACTGCCCCTTGACCGTGATGCTCTTCCCCTTCTTCACCGGCTCAGGAGAAGCGTTGAACCCGGCAATGGACGTCGCGTAGCGGACATCGATGAAGGTCGGAGTGGTGACGAGCGGTTTGTACAGCGCGTCCCCCGGATACCGGACCCGCCAATAGCCGTCACGCTCCGTGCGCTCGTCGGAGGTGAAGAGGTCGAAACCGCCCGCCGCCGTCGTCCCCGTGCTGTACGTCGCACGCGTCCACGTCTTGCGGTCGGTGGAGAACTCCAGGAACACCGGGGCGCCGGCGATCGGGCCCAAGTCGCCGAGAAGCGTTCCGGTCACCTCCAACGAGCCGCGGTACGCGAGCGGCCGCGTCGCGTAGGTGAGGCCCGAGATCCGCGCGGTCCTGGACAGGTCCACCGTCCCGAGATCGACGGACCCGCCGGTCAGGAAGAACGTCCCAGGCGTCTCGATCACCAACCGGCCCGAGCGGGTCACCGAGAACGAGGCGTCGAACGTCCCGTCGGCCCCCGTCGTCGGCCACCGATCGCCGCTCGCCGCCGACGCGGCGGCCGCGCCCGCAGCGTCCTGCTGGTAGTCGACCGTGAGCGAAAGGCCGCTGACGGGCACGAGTCCGGCGGAGCCGCGCCGCATGACCCTGCCGTGGACCGTGATATCGGCCCCCTCGCGCGTAGGACGCACCGACACCAGTTGCGCCGTCGTCTCGGTCGCCTGCTTCACGACCGTCAGCGGGGTCGACTCCGTGGTACCGCACAAGGCCCCTTGCCGTGCGACCGCCACCGACATCGACGGATCCGCGGCGGTGAAGGCGAACCCCCCGTCCGCTCCGGTGCGGGCACCGCCGTTCCCCGCCTTCACCGTCGCCCCCTCAGCGGGTTCGAGCGGTTCGTCGCGGTACTTCTGCACCATGACGCGCCCTTGGTAGGTCACGTCCGGGTGCTCGATGTCCATGGTCTTCGGCGCGTACTCGACGTCGGTGACGGACGTCAGATAGCAGTCGACGAACGCGGCGGCCGGGCGCAACGTGGAGCCATCGGCGGACCGGACGGTCGCTTGGACGACGTTCGCGCCCGGATGGTGCTCCACGTCCGTCTGGAGCGTGGCCTGCCAGGTGCCGTCCTTGTCCGTGCCGTCGACGAGCGTGAACGACAGCGCCGCATAGGGCGCGGCGTCGGCCGGATTCCGCACTGCGCCCTCGACGGCGACGATCCCGTCCGACGACTTCGCCTTGAGCGTGAAGGTCGCCACCCGGTCGTGCGACAGCCGGTCGAAGGCCGACGTCAGCTGGGCGTCATGGATCTCCGCGTGGGCGGCCGCAGGAGCGACGACACCCGCCGCCGTCAGGGCGGCAGCCGCGAGACACGCCTTGGCGGCCTTTCCGCGGCGGCTCATCGGACGTCCACGTAGTCGGTGGGCTTGTCGGAGGCGAGGTAGTTCGCGCTGCCGTTGTAAGAGGCCATCCAGGTGCCGTCCTGGGACGCCTTGAACGTCTTGCTGAACCACCCGTTGGAGGCCGTCTTCACCACGGCCATCTGCGTCCACTTCGACGAGCCCTTGGCCTGGAAGTAGATCGACACCGGGGCGTTCGGCGCGGGCCCCGCCTGGTCCATGGAGCGGTACAGCAGGCCCTTGACCGTGATGGTCTTGCCCTTCTTCACCGGCTCAGGGGAGGCGTTGAAGTCGTACATCTGCGTCCGGTACTTGACGTCGATGTACTTGACCGGGCTCACGGCCGCCGTGTTGCGCGGCCCGCCCGGGTACCGGAAACGCCAGTACCCGTCCTGCGTCACGGGCTTGGTGGTGTTGAAGTAGAAGCTCTTCGGGCGGGGCAGCGTCTGCCGTGCCCAGATCGTCCAGCCGGTCTTGCCGTCCCGCGAGTACTCCAGGTACATCGGCAGGTTCGTGACGTTCGTGTAGTTCGGCTGGATCACCAGTGTTCCATCGGCCACGATCGTCTCGCCGTAGGCGAGGGGTCGCCCACGCAGGACGAAGTCGTCGATCGTGGCCGTGTTGCGGATGTTCAGCGTCCCCAGCGACACCTTGCTCCCGGTGAGGAACTCCCCGCCCCGCGCCTCCACCGCTACGGTGCCGGACAGCCCGACGTCCCGCGCGGCCGTGAAGTAGGCGTGGAAGGTCCCGTCCGTGTCCGTCTTCACCTGCAGGGGGGACCAGTCCGCCAGCCCGCTCGACAGGTCGAGGGCGACGGTGACACCGGCCGCGGGCGCGAGACCCGCCGAGCCGTGCCGGACGACCTTCCCGTCCACCGACATCTGCGTGTAGGGGACGACGGTCGACCCCGGCGTCATCCGCGCGCTGATCTCGGTCGCCTGCTGCTGGACGGTGACCGGCGAGTCCTCGCTGAGCGCGCAGTACGGCCCCTGCGCGTACGCGTAGACATGGCCGCCTCCCTGCGTCCGCAGGACGAAGGAGCCGTCCGGCCCTGTCGCCGTCTGCGCGGAATTCGCGTTGACCGTCATGCCCTGGACCGGCTCCGGAGCCCGGTCATGGCTCTTCCGCACCATGAGCCGCCCGGTCAGCGTCACGTCCGGATGCTCGACGTCCACGACCGCCGGTTCGGGGGCGAGCCCCTCGATCGACGTGACGTAGCAATCGTCGATCCAGGCCCGCCTGACCGTGCTCGCCCCGTCCGCCGTCGTGATGACCGTGTCGACGACGGTGGTCCCGGCTCGGGCGGTGATGTCCGGCCGGATCTCGCCCTCCCAGACGCCGTCGTTGTCCGTTCCCTGGGTCCGCCTCAGGTCCACCGTCGCGTAGGGCTCGGCGGTGGACGATTCGTAACGCGCATGCGCCTGCACGCCCGTCACCCCGCTCGCCGACTTCACGCTCACCGAGATCTTGGCGACGCGGTCCTCGGCCAGCCGGTCGAAGGCGACGGTGAGCTTGGCATCCGACACGTCCGCGCGAGCGGCGGTGGGGACGAGCACGGCCGACGCCGCGAGGGCGGTCGCGGCCAGGAAGGACGACGTTCGGCGCAAGGAAGGGCCTCTCCGCTGACGTTCAGGAAACGATCAGGAGACGCCCAAGATCCACAACCGGTTGGCGCGTCCGGAAAGCCCGATGATCACATTTCGGTATCCGAACTTTCCGCCGCCGACCGGTCACGAATCCGTGGCCCGGCCGGAGGCGTGCCGGGTCAGGGCCGGGCTTCGAGCCACTCCTCGAAGGTGGGGCCGGCGAGCCGGGCGTGCGGGCCCGGCAGCAGGCCGCCGGCGGCGGCGTACTCGGCGTCGGGCAGGCCGGGATCGGCGACGCCGACGACCTTCACGCCCCGGCGGGCGCCGAGCAGTGCGGCCGCCTCGGAGACGATCTCCTCGCGGGGCCCGGCGACCTCGGGGATCGGTGCTCCGGGAGCGGGCCCATCGGGGTCGGTGGCCAGGTCGACCAGCGCCTCGGCCACGGTGCGGGCCGCGACGAGCCGGCTGGGCCAGTTCGGGATGTAGGCGACGTCGCCTTGCTGCCAGTCCATGAGCTGTCCGACGAACTCGTGGAACTGCGCGGCACGCAGGATGCGGACGGGGAGGAGCCCGGACAGGTGCAGCTCCTCGTGCACCTTCTTGGCGGCGCCGAAGCCCGCGGTGGTCTTGTCGATGCCGATGATGGACGCCACGGTGATGTGCGCGACCCCTGCCGCGTGGCCGGCCTCGTGCAGGTTGCGCGCCGACGCGCGGAAGAACTCGGTCGCCGCCTCCTCCTCGGAGGCGTGCCACGACGCGACGTCGATGATGGCGCCGGCCCCGGCGAGCGCCTCGGCCAGGCCCTTGCCGGTGACGACGTCCACACCGGTGGCCCGTGCCATCGGCACGACCTGGTGGCCCCGTTCGGTGAGGACGTCGACGACGTGGCGTCCCAGTCGTCCGGTCGCTCCCGCCACGGCGAACTTGCTGCTGCTCATGGTTGCTGCCTTTCCTGGAAGGGGCGCCGCGAGCCCGTCAGGCGCGGCGTCCTGACGAACACGAGACGACGGCTCCCCGGCCCGCGTAACAGCACCGGTCATGTGACCTAGGTCATCGCCAAGGGCGTGTTACGCGACGGCGCTGACCGTCGTCTAGTGCATGGAGCAGGACTGGGAACCGACGGGCAGGAGCCGGGCATGAGCGAACGCACTGTGGACACCGCCGAGCCGCTCGCCGACGCCGACCCGATGGAGTCCGCCACCGAGGCGTTCGTCGCCCACCGCAGCCTGCTGTTCACGGTCGCCTACGAGATGCTCGGTTCGGCCACCGACGCCGAGGACGTCCTGCAGGAGACCTGGCTGCGCTGGGTGGGCGTCGATCGGGCCACCGTGCGGGAAGAGCGTGCCTACCTGGTGCGGATCGTCACCCGCCAAGCCCTGGACCGGCTGCGCGCGCTCGGGCGGCGCAAGGAGACCTACGTCGGGCCTTGGCTGCCCGAGCCGCTGCTGACCGCGCCGGACGTCGCCGAGGACGCCGAACTCGCCGACAGCGTCTCCATGGCGATGCTGCTGGTGCTGGAGACGCTCCAACCGACCGAACGGGCCGTGTTCGTGCTGCGCGAGGTCTTCGATCTGGACTACGACGAGATCGCCGAAGCCGTCGGCAGGAGCCCGGCCGCGGTCCGCCAGCTCGCCTACCGGGCGCGGTCGCACGTCGCCGCGCGCCGTCCCCGTGGCACCGCCACCCCGGCCGAGACGCGAGCCGCCCTCCAGGCGTTCCAGCGGGCCGTCGAGACCGGCGAGCTCCAGAGCCTGCTCGACATCCTCGCGCCGGACGTCGTCGCCCTGAACGACGGCGGCGGCGTCAAGCACGCCCTCCTCCGGCCCATCGTGGGAGTCGGCGACGTCGCCCGCCTGCTGGCCGCCGGGTGGTGGAGGCGCGGCGCGGAAAGGGTGCTCGAACCGGTCGAGGTCAACGGCGCCCCCGGGCTGCTCGTCCGGGTCGACGGGGAGATCGACGGCGTGGTGGCGGTACAGATGGAGAACGGCCGCGTCGCCGGCCTCTACCACGTGCGCAACCCCGAGAAGCTGTCCCACGTGGACCGCGAGACCTCCATGACCCGCTGACCCCGCCCGCCCCGGGGCGAGCGGTCAGAGGGCAGGCCGGAGGGGGTGAGGGCGAGCGCGCTTCTCTTCCCATTTCGTGAGTTCGCGCTGCTTCCAGCCGTTGCTCGAATGGTCGGCGAGGAAGGCCCAGTACCGCAGCATCACCTCGATCGCGTCGGCCAGCGCGTAGTGGCCCTCCCAGTCGTCCGACAGGGTGTCGAAGAGGTGCAGGCCGTCCGGCCTGACCTCCGCGACCCAGGAGTTCCCCGACCAGTCCTCCTCGCGGCTGCGCCCGGCCCGCACGTCCTCGGCCCAGGCCAGCATGTCGAGCAGCCAGTCGCCGCCGGTCTGGACGTCACCGACCAGGAACGCCCCGAGCGCGGTCTCGGACTCGTCGGTGAAACGGTAGTCGGGCGTATTGTGCACGCTGTTGACGAAGGAGATCATCGGTTAGGTCGCCTTAGCTGTAGGGCATGACCGGCCACGCCGAGTCCCAGCCGTTCTTCTTGCCGTTCCGCTTGAACGACCCCTGGATGAGGACGCCGTCCACGACCCCCGACCACCGCTTCCCGTCGGGGCTCACCTGATGGTTCGCGAACGCCTTCTCGATGGCCGAGTTCACCCGCTGCGGGGACCAGTTGTCGGGGAAGAACGTGCTCCCTTGCGGCTTGGTGATCCACTGCCCGTTGGGGCCTCTCATCTGGACGTCACCACGATAGACGCCGGTGTGGGGGTCGCGGTCGAGCACGGTGACGCGCCGGTCGGCGTCGTCGCGGCCCAGGAACCGGTGGTGGTACCCGGTGGGCGTCGGCCGGCCGCGCACGTTCCGGACCTCGCCCCTGAAGACGTGGTGCCGACCTCCGTGGTTCTTTATGGCCTTGCGCATCCACCGGATCGCGGCCTCGAAGATTCCTGAGGCCGCCTTTCCCTTGCCTGACTTGAGGATGAGGTGCAGCGCCAGGAAGAGGACGGCCGACATGAGGCCGGCCGCGGATCGCGTGGTGGCCGCGCGCGCCGGGGTCCCGCGGCCGGAGAACGGGTCACCCATTGAGGATCGCGTCTATGGCGAGGTTGATGAGCTGGTCGATGAGGGCGCCGGTGATCTCCTTGAAGACGGGGATCTCGGCGAGGGAGGCGCCGAAGGTCTCGGGGGCGGTGGCGATGGCCTGGGCGATCTCGGCGGCCAGCAGGGCGAGCTGGACGATCGTGTTGATCTTCAGGCCGAGGACGATGCCGCCGCAGACCATCAGGCCCGCGCCGATGATCTGGGCGGCGGTGCGGGCGTCCTCGAGGTTGGCGTGCGGGGCGTCGCCCTGCGTCCAGGAGTCCTTGAACGCCTGGACGCCGTCGGCCTCGTGGGTCGTCCAGACCTGCTGGGCGTGGCCGTGGGCGTCGGCGACGGGGCCGCCGAGGGTGCCGGCGAAGCGCAGCCAGGCGCCGCCCATCTCCATGAGCTTGGTCTCATCCGCCTCGGGCCAGGAGTAGCCCAGCATCGACAGCAGCGAGCGCAGCTCGCCGGGGAGTTGCAGGCCCATCAGAGGAAGTCGTTGACGCGGTTGACCTCGATGGCGGAGGCGTCCTCGGACTCGCGGTAGCCGGCGGCCATCGCCTGGACGCCCTCGCCGTGCTCCGCGACGCCCTCGATGTTGTCGTCCAGGCAGTCCTGGAAGACCTCCAGGACCGCCTGGTAGCAGCCGCCGATGATCGAGCCGATGTCGTCGCTTCCCCAGGGCTCCCCGTAGGAGGACAGTTCGCCCTGGAATCGCTGCCAGTGGGAGCGGAGGCCGTTCGCCGCGCCGCCGATGTCGCGGCCGCTCTTCAGCATCTGCTCGTGGTCGACCTTCAGTTCCGGAGCCATGCGGCCTCCCGTTACCTGGGCTGGATGTCGCTCATCAGGGACTGCAGGGACGTGACGTACCGGGCGAGCTCCCGGACTCCGGCGTCCTGGGCGGCGCGGACGTTCTCGGTGAACTCGGCGGACGGGGCGGCGGACCTGCGCGCTTCGGTCTCGGCGCGGGCGAGGGCGTCGTTGACCGCGGCGCGGGCACCGTCGGCGATGTCGGCGGCGCTCAGGTCGTGCTCCCAGACCAGCCGGACGACCTGGCCGGACGACGACGCCTTCACGTAGAGCCGGTCGTCCACCGCCCAGGCTTCGCCCTCGGCCGCCCCGCCGGTGGTGCCGGCGGCGGCCAGGGCGGCGCGGGTCCGGGCGAACAGGCCGTCGAAGTCGGGCGGCTCGAAGCTGCCGCGCATCACGGCGCGCTCGTTGACCTGGGCGACGGCGTCACCGATCGCGCCGGTCATCCGGCGCATGCCGTCCTGGCCCTGGGCGAGGACGGCGTCGAGCCCGGCGCGGATCGCGTTCAGGTCGACCGGCGGGACGTCCTGCGCGGCGGGCGGGGCGGGACGCGCCCGGTCGAGGGCCACGTTGATCACGGTGGTGAGGTCCGCGGCGAGGTCGTCGGCGTCGAGCCGCAGCAGCCGGGGGTCGAGGTCGACGGCGGTCAGGCGGCGGCCCGCGGCGGTGACGCGGATGCGTTCGTCCTCGGAGACCGCGGTCGCCGGTTCCGTGGCCGGCGCGCCGGGCTCCTGTGGCGCGGCCGGAGCCGTGCGCAGCTCGTCGAGTCGTCGTCGTGCGCGGCTGATCTGCTCGTCCATGCCGTCCCCGTGCCCCCGGAAACAAGATCAACGGGCGACGACCCTAGCAGTCAAAACGGCATTAGGAAAGGACGATGACATATCGGCTGGTCAGTGAAATGGACCAGAGATCGGGTGAATTGAACGGCTTTCCCGATACGGGAATTACGGACTTTCCGGAAGAACGGCGGTCGGGTCAGGCGCGGCCGGTGCGGATGGTGCTGAGCCAGGCGGCGGCCTCGGTGAAGTCGTCGTCGTGCGTGCCCCGGCGGATCTCGGGACGGACCTGGTCGGCGCGCGGGTAGGACCCGACGAAGCGGACGTCCGCGCAGATGCGGCGCAGGCCCATCAGCGCCTCGCCGACGCGGGCGTCGTCCACGTGGCCTTCGAGGTCCATCCAGAAGAGGTACGAGCCGAGCCCGGCGCCGGTCGGGCGGGACTGGATCAGCGACAGGTTGATGCCGCGCACGGAGAACTCGGTGAGGATCTCCAGCAGCGCGCCCGGGTGGTCCTCGCCGATGAACGCGACGACGCTGGTGCGGTCCATGCCGGTGGCGGCCGGCGGCGCGCAGGGGCGGCGCAACTGGACGAACCGGGTGACGGCGTCGGCGACATCGTGGATGTCCTCGGCGAGGACGGCGAGGCCGTAGCGGGCGGCGGCGAACGAGCCGGCGAGCGCGGCGTCGTAGTGGCCGTCGGCGACGTGCTGGGCGGCCTCGGCGTTGGACGTGGCGGCGCGCCACTCGGCGTCCGGGACGTTCTCGGCGAGCCAGCGGCGGCACTGCGGCTGCGCGATCGGGTGCGACGCGACGGTCTTGATGTCGGCGAGCGCGGTGCCGGGCCGTACCAGCAGCGCGAACGAGACCGGCAGGTGGACCTCGGCGACGATCTGGAGGGGCTCTCCGGTGGCCAGCTCGTCCAGCGTGGTGGGGACGGAGCCCTCGACGGAGTTCTCCAGCGCGACCACGGCGGAGTCGGCCTCGCCGCGGCGCAGCGCGTCCAGGACGGCGGGGACGGTGGCGAGCGGGAGCTGCTCGGCGGTGGCCGCGCCCGGCAGGGACATGAGCGCGGCCTCGGTGAACGTGCCCTGCGGACCCAGGTAGGCATAGCGTTCGGGCCTGGTTTCTGCGGTCACGAAGATCCCCCGAGGGCGCGGTTCAGCGGGGCACCTGCTTCTGCGGTGCCGAGAGAGACGAGTGTACTTGCCGCCGCGTAAAGTCCCGGCCGGGGCGGCGGGCACGGGCGGTGCCGCGCCGCCGGACCGGCCCGGGAGCGGGCTCGCGCACCAAGAGGGCGCGGGACCGGGTCCCGCAGCCGGTCAGGGCGCGGGCGGTAGAGGTGCGGGCGATGGCGGCCCGGTCAGGCGCGGGCGGTGGAGGCGCGGTCGCCGAAGTCGGGCAGCGGGTCGTCCATCGACACGATGGGCCCCTTGCCCAGGCGGGCGGCGCGCAGCACCTGGTTCTCCTCGGGGGAGAGCATCTCGACCGGATGTCCTCCCTGGACGGCCTTGGCGTAGGTCCTGGTCTCGGTGCGCCCGTTGATCGAGCTGAGCACGACGCCGTCCCCGACGGCGTTGAGCACGGCGAGCGAGAAGGACCGGTGCCCCGACATCTCCTTGAGCGCGTCGTAATGCACGATGGCGAGGTCGCGCAGCGCGCGTTCGTCCACCTCGCCGGAGGCCACCTGGAGTTGGCGCCTCAGCATTTCCCCGCACTCTTCGACGACCTGGTTCACCCGATTGTGGGCCACCACCGCGATGGAGAGCCCGGCCACACCGGCGACCAGGCCGGCGACGGCCACCGCGACAAGCATCACGTGGCGAGCGTACCCACCTCGACCTGCCGTTGCGAAGGATCCTCGCGACTCGCCCGCCGGGTGACGCGGTTCGTGAGCCAGTTTCCCAGCAGGAGGATGGCGACGATCGCCGCGAGGCCGAACGAATCACGCTCCAGACTGCCCCAGAAACGGGCGATCGGAGGGTGTCCGGTGGTGGACAGGTGCGAGCCCCACCACGGCAGCGGGAACAGAAAGAAGATCCAGAACGCCAGGCCGAACAGACATCTTCGCGTGTCTCGCCCGTCGCCCACCAGAGCCCCGATGACCGGGATGATCCACACAAGGTGGTGAATCCACCCGACGGGGGACAGAACCACGGACAGCAGCCCCGTGATCGCTACCCCGGCGAGCAGCAGGCCGTACGCGCCCGGACCGGACGCCGGGTCGGCGGCGGCGAAGTGGTCGGTCCCGGCCGGCCCGGTGACGACCGGCCGTCCGCCGGCCAGGGCGTCCGCCGCGTACGTCGCCCGGCGCGCCAGCCTGAAGCCGGCGTACGCCATGGCCAGCGCGAGGATGAGCCACACCGCCGTCCGGGCCGGGCCCTGGTCGAGGACCCGCGCGACGATCCCGTTGATCGCCTGGTTGGTCGTCCCGTCGACGGCCCCGGTGCGGTCACCGCCCTGCAGCAGCGCGCCGAACCAGTAGGCGGCCGAGGCGTGCGGCAGCACCGCGAACCCGCCGAGCGTCGCCACCACCGCGGTGGCCAGCGCGTTCACGAACGCGTCCCGGCGCCCGGTGATCAGGAAGTAGACCAGGAAGACGCCCGGCACCAGCTTGATCGCCAGCGCCAGCCCGACCAGCAGCCCGCGCGGCCAGCGCGGCGAGCGGGTGCAGCAGTCGGCCAGGCACATCGCCAGCAGGAACACCCCGACCTGGCCGAACCGGACCTGGTCGCGGACCGGGTCGAGCCAGGCCGCCCCGGCGACCAGCACCCCCATGGTCAGCGGCGCCCACCGTCCGGTGCGGCGGATCAGGTCGCGGAACGCGTACCAGACGGCCACCGCCAGCGCGGCGTAGATCAGCACCGTCCACGCCCACTGCGCGGCCCGCCACGACAGCAGCGTGAACGGGACGGCGAGGAGCGCCGCGAACGGCGGGTAGGTGAACGGCAGCAGCTGCGGCGGCTGGGTGAGGAAGTCGTACAGCGCCGCGCCGCGCAGCACCGCCAGGCCGCCCTCGCGGTAGACCTCCAGGTCGACGAGCCGCTGGTCGGGCTGGTTGTAGAGCCATTGGGAGACGATCGGTGTGACGGCGGCCACCACGACGGCGACGCCGGCCAGCGCGATCAGCGCGTCCAGCGGCGACCGCCGGGCCCGCGCGCGTCCGGGCCCGGCGGTCGCCTCACGCGTCCCGCTGACTGCTCGCATCCCCACATCCTGGCGTAATCGGGCCCACCGGGCCGGGGCCCGATCGGTGGCCCAGCCCGAAGGATATGCACCCGGGAAGCGCGCCGCGCGCGGCGTCCCGGAGCGCTCCGGCCCTGCACGGAGGCCCGGCGCGCCATGGTGAAGCTCTTGTAACCTGAGCGCCATGACGCAGCGGGGGGCGAACATCGGGATTCTCGTCGCCGCCGTGGCCCTCTTGACCGCCGTGCTCGCCCCGTCGGCGGCGAGCGCCGCGACGGCGCCGGCCGCCGCTGCCCCCGCCCCCTCCTCTGCCGCGATCAGCGGACGCGTCGTGATCATCGGGATTCCGGGCCTGATGTGGAGCGACGTCAGCGCGGAGACGACCCCGGCGCTCTGGGGGCTGACCCGCGACGGCTCGGCGGGCGGGCTCAGCGTCCGCACGACGCGGACGAGCACCTGCCCCACCGACGGCTGGCTGACGCTGTCGGCGGGCCAGCGGTCCCGGCTCGCGCACGGCGACTGCGCGCTCCCCCCGAACCCGATCCTGCCGGGGCAGCCGTCCCCCGCGGGCCCGCCGCCCGCCGGCGGCGCGGTCGCGCCCGGCTGGCCGGCGATCAAGAGCGACAACGCGGGCACCGGCTACCACGCGCAGATCGGCCTGCTCGGCGACGCCGTCCACGCGGCGGGCGGCTGCACCCTCGCCGTCGGCCCCGGAGCGGTGTTCGCCGCGGGCGACGGCGGCGGCCGCGTCGACCGCTACGTCCCGTCCACCGACAAGGCGACCTCCGCCGACTGGGCGCGCTGCCCGCTCGCCGCCGTCGACGTGGACGAGGTGTTCCGCGCCTACCTCAACGCGGGCGTCGACCCGCACGGCGACCAGGTCCCCGTGCCCGACCGGAAGCGCGCCGCCGCCGCGTCCGCCGCCGACCGGCGCGTCGCGCAGGTGGTGAGCCAGGTCCCGGCGGGGACGACGATCCTGGTGGCGGGCCTGTCCGACACCGGCGTCAACCCGCACCTGCGGGTCGCCGTGGCCAAGGGCGGCGGCTACGGTCCCGGCCTCCTCACCTCCAGCGCGACCCGGCAGGACGGCCTGGTCACGCTCACCGACCTGACGTCCACGGCGTTCCAGCAGCTCGGGCTCAAGGAGCCGCAGCAGGCCGTCGGGTCCGCGTGGCGGTCCCAGCACTCCGGCGACTCCACGGCGACGCGCGTCGAGGACCTGGAGGACGAGGACGTCGCCGCGCAGGCCATCCGCGCCGTCCAGACCAACTTCTACTGGGTGCTGTTCGCGACGCAGCTCGTCCTCTACGGGATCGCGGCGCTGGCGCTGCGGCGGCTCGGCAACGACCCGCGCTCGCGGGCCCGGATCCTCGGCGGCACGCGGGTGATCGCGCTGCTCGGCGGAGCGGCGCCCGGCGCGTCGTTCCTGGCCGGGCTGATGCCGTGGTGGCAGGCCGCGCACCCGACGCCGGTGCTGATCTGCACGGTGCTCGGCTTCGCGGGGCTGTTGACGGGCATCGCCCTCGCCGGCCCGTGGCGCCGGTCGACGTTCCTGCCCGGACTGGTGATCACCGCGGTCACCGCGGTCGTGCTCGCGCTGGACGTGATGACCGGCTCGTCGCTCCAGCTCAACACGCTGATGGGGTACACGGCGCTGGTCGCCGGGCGCTTCTACGGGTTCGGGAACCAGGCGTTCTCGCTGTTCGCGGTGGCCGCGATCCTGACGGCGGCGTGGGTGTGCGAGTTCCCGCTGCGCCGCCACCGCGCCGACCCGGATCCGGGCGGGCCGGCCGGGGCGACCCGCCGCGCGAAGGCCGTCTCGGTGGGGATCGTCGCGGCGGTCGGGCTGCTCACCGTCGCGGTCGACGGCCTGCCGGCCTGGGGCAGCGACTTCGGCGGCGTGATCGCGATCACCCCGGCGTTCGCGATGCTCGGCATGATGATCACCGGCAAGCGGGTGTCGCCGGTGAAGGTCGGCGCGTTCTGCGTCGCCGGACTCGCGCTGGTGCTGGCGATCTCCTGGTGGAACTCGCGGAGCGCCAACCCGACCCACATGGGCCGGTTCTGGCGCGACCTGATGGACGGCAACGCCTGGGACGTCGTCACCCGCAAGTTCGACGCGATGCTGAACAGCCTCGGGTACTGGCCGTTCACGCTGGCGCTGGCCGCCGCGCTGGTGTTCCTGTTCTTCGTGCTGGCGCGGCCGACGCGGTGGCGGGCGGTGTCCCTGCTGCACCGCGCCTACCAGCACACCCTCACGATGCGTCCGGCGCTGATCTGCGCGCTCGCGGTCGGCATCATCGGGACGCTGGTGAACGACTCGGGCGTGGTGATCCTGTCGGTGGCGTTCAGCCTGGCGACCCCGCTGATGCTGGCGGCCGGGGTGCGCTCGCTGGAGATCGACCTGGACGCAGGCACTGAACAGCCAAGGCCGCAAGCACCGCGAGCAGCGTCCACGGAATCACCGTCGGCCTGACGACGGTGAACAGCCACGACAGATCGTGCGGCATCCCGATGCGCTGCGGCGCGCGCGCGGGAAGGTAGGCGAGGCTGAGCGCGGCGGTGTGGGCCAGCAGGATCCAGTCGATGCGCGACAGGGGCAGCAGCGCCAGCAGCGCCCAGCCGAACCCGTCGTACCAGGGGAGCACGTAGGGCGCGGCCAGCAGCCACGCCATGACGAACGCCGTGGCCATCCGCCGGTTGGCGACCTGCCCCGGATGCTCCGCCAGCGGGTCGTCCTTCGGCAGGCCGCGCGCCAGCAGCAGGAACAGGACGATCCCGAGCAGCAGCGAGCCGGTCTTGATCACGTCGCGCTGCGAGCCGCGGCCCAGCATCCGGTCGAGCAGGTGCCAGGGGGTGGCGAACGACACCATGTTGCTCGCCTCCCGCACCTGGTCGAGGGCGTGCGGGCCGGCCAGCGCGTACGCGGTCGCGGCCGTCGCGGCGGCGCCGCCGGCCAGTGCGGCGAGCCCGCCGAGGGCCCGCCACCGGCGGCCCTTCCAGCCCTCGCGCACCAGCGCCCACGCCGGGCCGCCGCCCGCGAGCGCCGCCGGCATCTTGATCGCCCCGCCGACGCCCGTGAGGACCCCGGCCGCCAGCGCGCGCCCCCACATCCGCCACCGTCCGCCGGTCGCGTACGTGTCGAACACCGTCAGCGCCGCCACCATCGGCGCGATCGCCAGGACGTCGTTGTGCGCGCCGGAGATCAGGTGGAACAGCAGGAGCGGGTTGCACGTCCACAGCAGCGCGGTCCGCAGCCGCCGGTCCTCGTCGCGGGACGTCCGGTAGAGGATCAGCGCGGTCACCGCGAACGCCAGGACGTTGAACACCGACAGCACGAACACCGTCAGCCGCACCGAGCCGCCGCCGATCCACGACGCGACCGCCTGCTCCCCCGTCGCGATCGGCCCGTACACCGACGGCGTCGACCGCCACTCCTCGGGCGCCCCGGCCACCGGGTCCTTCGGCAGGTCCACGGCGCGGGTCTCGTACGGATCGTGCCCGGTCGCCGCCATCCGCCCGTACGACGCGTAGTTCAGATGGTCGGTCGAGCCGACCGGCGGCATGAACATGAACGCGACCGCCGCCAGCAGCCCCGCCGCGACCAGCGGGAACGCCCGGACGCGCCAGCCGCGCCGGACGGCGGTGAAGCACAGCGCGAGGCCCGCCGTCCCCGCCGCGACCCCCGCCACGACGAGCCCCAGCACCAGGTACGGCGACGGGTGCACGTCCAGCGAGTACGGCGGCTCCCCGAACCGCGCGTCCATCGCGGGCTGGAAGGCGGACGGCCCGAGCAGCGCGGTGGCGAGGAAGCAGCAGAGGGAGGCCCCGATGGCCCACAGTCCGGCGGTCCCCGGCCGCGCGGGACCGGGGCTGGTCACGTGCGGTGGCCGCGCAGGCGGGCGAGCCGTCCGGCCACGACCGGCTCCCGCACGGCCAGCGCCCTGGCCACGTCGCGGAACTGCCGGCCGCGGTGCAGCTGCGCGCGCCAGTCGGTGCCGGTCGCGCGGTGCGCCAGCGGCACCTCCACCTCCGCCACCCGGAAGCCCTTGCGCAGCAGGTCGATGGTGAGGCCGGTCTCCACGCCGAACCCGGCGGCGAGCGGCAGCGCGGCGTCGAACGCGGCGCGGGTCAGGCAGCGCTGGCCGTTCAGCGGCTGCGTCGCCTCCCAGCCGGTGGCGCGGCGGATGCCCTCGCGGGACAGCCGGACGACGAACCCGTGCCCGCCGAGCTTCACCGTCGAGGAGAACGCGGCGATCGTCATGTCGGCCTCGCCGGCCAGTACGGGCGCGACGAGCGGTGCCGCCTCGGCGGCCGTCTCGGCCAGGTCGGCGTCCAGGAACAGCAGGTGGCGGGGCTGGTCACGGCCGTCGTCGAGGAGCCGGACGGCCTCCGCGCCGGTCTCCATCGCGGCGCCCTTGCCCCGGTTGCGGGCGTGCCGCACGACCCGGGCCCCCGCCTGCGCGGCCACCGGCCCGGTCCGGTCGGACGAACCGTCGTCGACGACCACGATCAGGTCGGCCCCGGGCAGCTCCTGCGCGGCCTTGACGGTGGCCGCGATGCGGTCGGCCTCGTCCTTGGCCGGGATGATCACCGCTACACCCTGCGTATCCGCCTCCTGCATATCCGCGATCGTAGTCGGCGTGCGGGCATGGCGCCGTGAACAACCGGCGACGGCGGGACGACCGGCGGCCGATCAGTCCAGGGCGGGCGCCGCGTCGTCGGTCACGGTGAACACGGTGTCGAGCCCGGTGACCTGCAGGATCCGCTTCACGGCCGGGCGCGGCGCGGCGAGCTCCAGCGAGCCGCCCTGCTCCTTGATCCGCTTCATGGCCGAGAGCAGCACGTTCATGCCGGTCGAGTCGCAGAACTCGACGCCGGCCAGGTCGACCACGATCCGGTCGACATCGCCGCGCAGCAGCCCCGCGAGGGCCGCCTGCAGCCTGGGCGCGGTGTACAGGTCCAGCTCGCCGGTCGCTGTGACGACGGCGTGACCTCCCTGAGACGCGGTCGAGACATTTAGCTCCACGTCCGGCACACTATCTCGACTCCGCTCCATGAGCCAGACAGTTCGCCAAGTCGCGTGTGGCGCGGGCGTGTCCCTGGCGCGGCGCCGTCCCGTCCACCCCGTACGCTTTGAGTACTACGCACCGTGATGTCGTGATTTCGGGCTCCGACGGGGCCCGTCACCGGTTCGCGAGCGCCCCCTGAGCCGTCCGGGCGCGGTCCCAGGGGAACTCCCCGTTCCCCCTTCGCGGACGTCCCGAGTAGGGAAGGCTGGCCCCGTGCAACAGCGGCATTGGGGGGTGCGCGGCACGTGAAGGCCGACCGAACGACCGACCCGAGGCACGCGCGGCTGCGCGAGCGCCTGGACGCGATCCGCGCGCGCTCCGCGAAGTCCACCTCGTGGCGCACGTCCACGCAGTACCTGTCCCGGCTGGTGAACCGGGACGGCTTCGTCCCGGTCAAGACCCGGCTGACCCGCGAGGACCTCGCGTTCCTCACCGGCGCCCGCGAAGAGGTGATCGCGCTCGCCGAGCTGGGCACGCGGATCCTCGACCTGCACCGGCCGCAGGAGGCCGGCGGCATCACCAGCGACCCCGACAGCCCCATCCGCCGCTGCCGCGCCTGCATGTGGCGCTGGCCCTGCCCCACCTTCCGCGCGATCGACGACTCCCTCGACCGTTGAGCCGCGGCGTGTCGCCGTCATGACGCGCTCATGACGGCGACAGCCCGCAGCTCGACAAGCCGCAGCTCGACAGGCCGCAGCTCGACAGGCCGCAGCTCGACAGCCCGCAGCTCAACGCGGGCTGGGTGGTCAGGCGGGGAGGGGAAGGCGGACCTCGAAGCGGCAGCCGGCGCCGGCGTTCGCGACGCCGATCTCGCCCGCGTGGGCCTCGACGATGCCGCGCGCGATGGCGAGGCCGAGCCCGGCTCCGCCGCCCGGCGTGCGGGCCGTCTCGCCGCGGAACGCCACGTCGAACACGCGCGGCAGGTCGGCCTCCGGGATGCCGCCGCAGGCGTCCGCGACGGTCACGCGGGCCTCGCCGCCGAGCACCTCCCCGGTGATCTCGACGGCGCCGTCGCTCGGGGTGTGCCGGATCGCGTTCACCACCAGGTTCCGCAGCGCGCGCCCCAGCTCGCCCGCGTCCACGTGGACGGGCAGCCCCGCGCGGACGTCCCCGCTGATCCGCACGCCCTTGGCCCGGGCGAGCGCCTCCGCGCCCGCCACCGCCTCCGCGACCAGGTCGGCGAGGCCGACGCGCTCCCGCGACAGCCGCAGCGCGCCCGCGTGGATCCGCGACAGCTCGAACAGGTCGTCCACCATCTCGGCGAGCCGCTCGACCTCCACCCGGATGCGGCCGTGGTAGCGGCGGACGGTGCCGCCGTCGGCGACGACGCCGTCCTCCAGCGCCTCCGCCATCGCGCGCAGCCCGGCGAGCGGGGTGCGCAGGTCGTGGCTGACCCACGCGACCAGCTCGCGGCGGCTCGCCTCCAGCGCCTGCTCCCGCTCGTGCGCCGCGGCGAGCCGGTCGTAGGCGGCCTCCAGCTCCCGCGACAGCTCCGCCAGCTCGGCGGGCAGCGGGGCGGCGGGCCTCCGGAACCGGTCCGCGCGGACGGCCTCGACCAGCACCCGGTTCGCGGCCACGAGCCGCCGCCCGAGCAGCACGGACACCACCGTCGCGACCAGCCCGGCCGACACGACGACCGTCAGCACGACCGACCGGTCATGGTCGTTGATCAGCATCAGGACGGAGATCACCAGGATGCCGGAGACGGTCGCCAGCACGGTCGCCGCGGCGACGACGGCCAGCTGGATCGCCACCGACCGGGCGCGCAGCAGGCGCAGCAGGCCGAGCGCGACCGCCGTGATCACCAGCGCGGCGAGGGCCGCGTAGAAGACGACCAGGAGCAGGTCCGGGAACGGGATCACCGGCCCGCCTCTCCGGCCTCGGCTCCGGTCCCGGCCCCGGTACCGGCCCCGGCCCCGGCCTCTGCGGGCTCGTACCGGTAGCCGACGCCCCAGACGGTGACGATCCGGCGCGGCGCCGTCGGGTCGTCCTCGATCTTCTCGCGCAGCCGCCGGACGTGTACGGTCACCGTCGAGGAGTCCCCGAACGACCAGTCCCACACGCGTTCCAGCAGCTCGTCACGGGTGAACGCGCGGCGCGGGTGGCGCATCAGGAACGCCAGCAGGTCGAACTCGCGGGACGTCAGCGCGAGCGGCGCGCCGCGCAGCCCTGCCTCGTGCGCGCCGACGTCGACGACCAGCTCGCCGTCGCGCAGCGGGCCCGCGGGGACGGTCGGGACGAGCGCGCCGCGCGCGCGCCGCAGCACCGACCGCACGCGCAAGGCCAGCTCGCGCGGGCTGAACGGCTTGGTCACGTAGTCGTCCGCGCCCGTCTCCAGGCCCACGAGCCGGTCGGTCTCCGCGCCGAGCGCGGTCAGCATGACGATCGGGACCGCGGAGGTCTCACGCAGCCGCCGGCACACCTCCAGGCCGTCCATCCCGGGCAGCATCAGGTCCAGGACGACCAGGTCCGGCGCCTTCTCGCGGGCGCGGCGCAGCGCGGCGGGGCCGTCCGCGACGCACTCCACGTCGTGGCCGTCGCGGGCCAGGTAGCGGGCGACGACATCGGCGACGGTCGGATCGTCGTCGACCACCAGCACGCGGCCGGCGTGGTCTTTCGGCGGCATCATCCGTTCACGCTACGGGCACTCGCGCCGGTTCCAGTCCATCTGTCACCACTCCGTAAGGGTTCGCCTGCGGCTGCGAACGATGACCGCTTTAATGAGCGAATGTCCCAGTCTCGTCCCGCGACGTCCACGGGCGGCGCGATCGCCATGGTCCTGGTGGGCGGTGCCGTCGCCACCGGGCTCGTCACCCTGCTGGCCGCGTTCGCCTCCTACCCGTCCCCGGAGATGCTGAGCTTCCGCGCCTCGACGGGGTTCTACCTGGTCAACTGCGCGCTCTGCGGGCTCGTCACCGCGCTCGGGCTGCTGCTGTGCCGGCCGCGCGGCCCCCTCCCGCCGATCCTCGCGGCGGTCTCCGCGCTGGTGGCGTTCGAGGTCGGCAAGCGCATCGGCGCCACGCTGGCCCTGATGATCGGGCTGGAGCGCATGCCGGACGGCATGGTGAGCGCGATCATGAAGCCGCACTTCAACAAGTACCTCGCGTACGAGCTGCTGGCCGTGGTCATCGCGGGCGGGATCGCCGCGCTGCGGGTCGGGACGAGCGGCGGCTTCGGGCCGGGCGGCCAGCGCCCGCCCGCGTGGACGGGACCGCAGCCGGCGGTCGGCTTTGGCCAGCCGCAGCCGGGCCAGCCGCAGCCGGGCCAGCCCATGCCAGGACAGCCGGGGCAGCCGGGGCAGCCGCCCATGGCCTACCCCGGGCAGCCTCCGATGGCGCCTCCCGGCCAGCCGTACGGCGCGCCCGCCGGGCAGCCGTCCTTCGCGCCCCCGCCCGGTGGCGCGCCCGCGCCTGGCAGCCAGCCTCCGCCGCCGTCGGGCCGGCCGCTCGACGCGCCGCCGCCCGCGGACCAGCCGCCGTCCCCGAGGTGACCCTGGGTGGTCCCTGGCCGGCCCTCAGGGTCGGCCTCCGCCGAACGTCCAGAGGTAGCAGGGGCGGCTTCGTACTGGAGGGTGATGCCCGGCCCGTCATGACCGCATACGGTGAGGGGCATGGGTAAGACAATCCTGACCATTGTCGGCGTGGTCCTCGCGATCTGGCTGCTGATGACGGTGATCGGCGCGATCATCTCGATGCTGAAGTTCTTCTTCTTCATCGGGTTCGTCGCGGTCATCGTCGTCCTCGCGGTGACCCTCGTGTCCAAGATGGCCCGAAGCAGGTAGCGCTTCCCCCTTGCGGGGCTTCGCCGATGACCGCATGATGCCGGGACAACCAGGCGGTCATCGGCGAAAGGGACCTACCGTGCCGGGTCTGACGGAGATGCTGCGCGAACGGGCGCTCGCGCAGCCGGACCGCGTCGCCTACATCGCGGGCGAGACGAGCCTCACCTACCGCGACTTCGACCGGCGCGCCGACCGGGCCGCCGCCGCCCTCGCCGCCGCCGGCGTCGGGCACGGTGACCGCGTCGCGATCCTCGACAAGAACTCGCTCGAATACGTCGAGCAGCTGTTCGGCGCGGCGCGGATCGGCGCCGTCCAGGTGCCCGTGAACTACCGGCTCGCCGCCGACGAGGTCGCCTACATCGTCAACAACGCGCAGGCGAAGGTCTTCATCGTCGGGCCCGAGTTCCTCCCGGTGCTGGACGCGATCGCCGGGAAGCTGGAGCACACCACCCACACCGTCGTCATCGGCGGCGAGGGGCACGCCCACCTCGACTACGCCGCCTGGATGGACGCCGCCGACGCCGACCCGCCCGCCTACGAGGGCGCGACGTCGGACGTCTTCGTGCAGCTCTACTCGTCGGGCACCACGGGCCTGCCCAAGGGCGTGATGCTCACCCACGACAACTTCCTCGCCGCGCTCGAGGTCACCAACGACGCCTGGGACGTCGACGACGCGACCGTCCTGATGGTCGCGATGCCGATGTACCACGTGGCCGGCAACGTGCTGACGATCTCGGTCGTCTACAACGGCATCACCGGCGTGATCAGCCGGGAGCCGGATCCGACGGAGATCGCGCGGGCGATCGAGCGGAACCGCGTCACGCACATCTTCCTCGTCCCGGTGCTGCTGCAGTTCATGCCGCTGATCCCCGAGGTGACGGCGTGCGACCTGTCGAGCCTCAAGCTGATGCTGTACGGGGCGTCGCCGATCAGCGAGGACGTGCTGCGCGGCGCGATGCGGATGCTGCCCGGCACCGACTTCATGCAGGTGTACGGGCTGACGGAGGTCACCGGCGCGATCACGATGCTGCCCGCCGAGGACCACGACCCGGACGGCCCGAACGCGCGCCGGCTGCGCAGCGCCGGGCTGCCGAACGCGGGCTGCGAGCTGCGCATCGTCGATCCGGCGACGGGCGAGGACGTGCCGACCGGGCAGGTCGGCGAGATCGTCTGCCGGACCGCGCAGAACATGAAGGGCTACTGGGGGATGGCGGAGGCGACGGCGTCGGCGCTGTCGGCCGACAACTGGTTCCGCACCGGCGACGCGGGCTACCTCGACGAGGACGGCTACCTCTACATCCACGACCGCGTCAAAGACATGATCATCTCCGGGGGCGAGAACATCTACCCCGCCGAGGTCGAGAACGTCCTGATGGGGCATCCCGCCGTCACCGACTGCGCGGTCGTCGGCGTGCCGGACGAGCGGTGGGGCGAGACGCCGAAGGCCCTGGTGGTGCTGTCCGAGGACGTCCCCGAGCAGCAGATCATCGACTACTGCCGCGAGCGCCTCGCGCACTTCAAGTGCCCGACGTCGGTGGAGCGCCGCGACGAGATCCCCCGCAACCCCACCGGCAAGATCCTCAAGCGGGAGCTCCGCGCCCCCTACTGGCAGGGCCGCGACCGCGGCGTCCATTAGCGCCCTCCGAGGGCGGACGGGATCGCGGCCGCGGGATCCGGCTTTACCCCGAGAATCACGGACCGTGTCAACACGGTGACAATCGGTTCCGCCGCCGCGAGACTGGCTGTGTGACGGACTGGTACGCCAACGGCATCTCGATCGCCTCCCTCGGGACGACGATCGTTCTGGGGGTGCTCCAGCTCCGCAAGGGCAGCGGGCGGCGTGCCGCCCCTCCGGAGTGGCCGGACGAGCCGGGCGGCGCGCTGCCGGAGGTGCCTCCCGCCGGGGGCGGGCCGGCGTTTCCCCGAGGCGGCGCCGCTTTCCCGCCCGATCGGGCGCCGCCCGGGTACGGGCCGTTCCCGTTCCCGCCTTCGCCGCCGGAGCCGCCGGGCCCGGACTCCGCGCCCTCACCACCGCCGCCTCCGCCGCGTTCCCCCAAGTGGCCGGCCTCCCCGCGGAGGGCGTTCCGCTACGCGATGAGCACCACTGCGGTGGCCGTCGCGCTGTTCCAGTTGCTGTCGATCAGCCCTGCCGTCCAGTCCGCGGTCGCGATCGGCCTGCTCGCCGCCGTGCTGGCCGTCTGGCCCGCGCGCAGGTCGCGCGGCGGGACGTCCGACCGGCTCACGGGGCTTCTCCTGCTCCTCGTCGGCCTCGCGAGCAGCATGGCGGTCCTCGCCGTGCCGCTGGATCCGATCCTGCGCCTGCCGCAGGTCGTGGTCGCGCTGATCGTGCCGTGGTTCCTGCTGAGCCGTCTCACGGACCGGGGCCCGGTGTGGCCGCCCGACGAGCGGGACTAGCGGCGGGGGCGGGCAGCGGGGTCAGCGGAAGCGGATCATCGCCGAGACGGGACGGTGGTCGGACGACTTGTCGGCGTCGGCGGGCACGGTGCACGACACGGTGGCCGACCTGGTCATGAACAGGTAGTCGTCCTTCTCCACGGCCGTTCCCTGCCAGTTCTGCAGGGTCTTCGCGCCGGTACGGGACGTCCCCGACTGGTCGCACTCGGCGTAGGCGCGGTACAGCGGGTCGAGCGCCGCGTTCTCGGGCGGTTCGGCGAGGTCGCCGCCCGCGACGACGCGGGTGCCGGTCCCCGCGAGCGAGGCGAAGGCGCGCCCCTGCTTGCGGCGCCAGTCGCCCTGCGGGTCCTCGGCGGGCGAGCTGAACTGGGTGACGCACAGGCGCGTCCGCCACGCCCCGGCCTCACCGCACAGGGCGATGCGCCGGCGGCCGGACGGCGACGGCAGCCGCGTCTGCTGGACGCCGTTGACCGCCACGCGCGCGCCGAGCGCGATCCCGAGCCTCCCTTGGCCGCCCACGCAGGACGGGCCGTCCGGGTACGCGGCGAACTGCCAGCTCCACGAGGCGAACCAGGACGCCTTCTTCAGCGCCTGCACCTGCCCCGAGCAGATCTCCTGGAGGAACGCGGCGTTCGCGTGGACCTTCCGCCCGCCGACCTCGGTGACGTGCAGCTGCGCGGCGACGCGCTTCGCGAGCTCGGCGGGCCGGGCGCCGAGCGGGCAGCCTGCCTCCGGGGCACCGCAGACGTTCCAGTCCACCGCCGTGATCGCCGCTTTCGGCGGCGGTTTGCGGACGGCGCCGTCGGCGTGCGCCGGGCCGCCGCCCGGAAGTCCGTCGATGTCGGCGCCGACGCCCGCGGCCGTGACGACGGCGGCGGCTCCGCAGACCGAGAGCAGGGGAATCAGAGCGCGGGGGGCTCGCACACGTTCTCCATGAGGGGGGAAATCAGCGGGGATGTTGGGAGAGATCCCACCACATCGCGATCTTGTCCGCCAGCGATTCGCGACCGTCCGGTCACGCATACGGCGCCCCTTTTCGGACCGCCCCGAACTCCGAACGCGACAAAGAACGATAAGTCGATAAATAGACGGGGTCCGGCGGGCCGTCACCGGCCCGCCCGGCCCCCCCCCCCCCCCCCCCACCCAGCCCCGCCGCCACCCATACCGGGCCCGCCCGCCGGCCCGCCCCCCCCCGA
>NZ_JBEYYT010000051.1:0-36766 GCF_040645715.1 Spirillospora sp. NPDC046719
GTTGGCGGGGGTGGTTGGGGGGGGTGGTTGGGGGCGTTGCTGGGTTGCTTGGTCTTTGGGGGTGGGTGGGGCGGTCGGGGGTGGATATGGCGGGCGTTTCGGACCGGATGTGGCGCGGTCTCGGCCAATCGGGTCGCGGATGGTTAGGGTCGAGAAGGCAGCCCGCCTCCCGAGGAGTCACATGACCACCGTGATCCTGGTCCTGCTCTGCCTTGCGATCGCCGGACGCGAGCTCTACCTGGCCTCCGACAAGCGGCTCCCGCAAGCACAGGCGGACGTGCGCGAACTGCGCGCCCAACTGTCCGAACTCGTCAAACGCCATGAGGCGCTCAAGGCGGAGGTCGCCGCGGCGGCCGAGCCGTCCGGGATCCCGATCCCGCAGCCGCTGCCGGACGGCGCGTCCGCGGAGATCCTCGACCGGCTGGAGACCTTCTCGGGCCGGATCGACCGGCTGGAGAAGGAGACCGCCGACCTCGCCGGGGAGCTGGCGGGCCTCGGCCTCGACCGGGAGGCGCAGCACGCGCTCGCCCGCTCCCTGGACACGGTGGAGCAGGACGTGCACGAGCTGCAGCGGGAGATGCTCGAACGCGTCGACCGCGAGGAGGGCGTCGTCCCCGGGCTCCTGCTCAGCGAGGAGGGGGAGGCCGAGGCGCTGCTCGCCGACGCGTACGAGCGGTGCGCCGCCGAGTGGGGGCTGCGTGTGCGCGTCCGCGACCAGCGGTCCCCGCAGGCGGCCGACGGCTCCTACCTGGGGACGGTCTACTACCTGTCCGGCCGCCGCGCCGACGATCTCGCCGAGGACCTGTTGACGCAGGTCAGGAGCCTGATCAACGCGGAGGACCCGGGTGCGTTGAGCGCCCTGCTCGGCGAGCTGGCGCACCTGCGGGGCGGTGGGATCGCGCGGTTCGGCCGGTTCGCCGTCGTCCGGACCGGGAGCACGCTGCTCTGCGGCGTCCTGCCGGGCGAGGCGCCCGCGGCCGAGCCCTGGGAGCTCGCGGGACGTCTCCGCGAGCTCCCCGAGGACCGGCGGGCCGACCTGTCCTGGCTCCGTCCGGACGCGTGATCAGGGCCGGACGAAGCGGGGCGGGGCGTCGTCGGTCCGGTCGACGCCGAACGCCAGCAGGCAGCGGGGCGGATGCCCGGCATCGGTCTGCAGGCACAGCCCGACGCCCAGATCCGGGTCGATGACCACGACGCGACGGAGGGCCCGCAGGGCGCGCCGGGCACGGCCTCGCGTCCGGGGCCGGGACGGCTCGTGCAGCGTGCTCGTCACGACGCGTCCCGCGTACCGCCACAGGGTCAGCGAGTCGAGGACCCGCACGCCCGCCGAGGTGAGGTTCGCGACGATGACCACGCCGCTGTCGTCGTCCTCCCCCATTTCGGACGGCGTTGTCAGCGCCGCGTCCTCCGGCAGGTCGCGTGGAGCCCTGGGGCCGCCGACCGCGCGGTGGTAGCGGAGCGGGTCGAGGGTGTCGATCACGAACGCCCCCGCGTACGGCCTGGACGCGCGCGGCTGCCCGGGACGCGCCCGCAGCGGCGTGCGCGGCGCGTTGCGGGCGTTCAGGTGCGCGCTGAGGTCGAAGACCATGCCGGCGTCGTCGAGCCAGGTGGGCAGGCCCAGCTTCGATGACGAGGTGCGGTCCAGGCCGTCCGTCATGCCGCGGATCTCGTCGGCGCGGCCCGAGAGCGCCGCCGCCATGCCGAGCCCGGGGAACGCGCCTTCGAGGACGGCGAGCATCGCCCGCCAGGTGGTGCTCCCCACGAACTCGATCATGAAGGCGTCGGCCAGTGCCCTGCGCCGTCCCGGGTCCGCCATGGGCCCCGGCGGAGGCGCGGGCGGCGGCACGGTGGACGGCGGCTGGGCGGACAGTCCTCGGGCCGGCGGCCGTGCGATTTCCGGCCGTGTCACGTCCGGTTTCGTCAGCGAAGGCGGTGGTTCGGCGGAGAGGCCCTTGCCGGGGAGGAAGGGCTCGTCGGCGGCGGGCCGTTCGTGGCGGCCGGCGCTCCGCGTGTCCGCCGGGTCTTCGGGGGTTCCGGACTGCAGGCCGCCGGGCTTCCGGACGACCCACCGCTCCGGCTCGTCCTCCGGACGCGAGGCACCGGCGGCGTCTTCCTCGGGGACCGGCACGCCCGTCCCGTGCGGCGCCCACTGCGGCGCCTCCCAGCGCGACGACCCCTCGGACGACGGCACTTCGGTCGACCTGTACGGCGAGGAGGAGCCCGTAGGCCCCGTCGCCTCGGCGGGCGCCCCTGCGCCTGGTTCCTGCTGTCCCCACGGTGCGGGTGTGGTCTCCCCCTCCGGATCCTCCGTCCCTGGGGCGGGTGTGGCCTCGCGGGACCACGGCGCCGGCGTGGAGCCGGGAGGGGGTTCGGCCGACGGTGCCGGGTCGCTGGGGGACCGATCCGCGGGCCCTGTGGTCGGCGGCTCGGTGGCCGAGGAATCCGTGGGACGCGCCCCAGGGCCCTCTGGCGTCCATGGGGTCGGTGCGGTCTCCGAGGGCGGGGCGACGGGGCGTGCCGCAGGATTTTCGGGCGTCCATGGGGCGGGCGTGCCCTCCGGGGACGCGGGGCGTGCTTCCGGTACGTGCGGCGTCCACTGGGGAGAGCCTGCGTCCGACCGCTCGGTTCCGAACGGGGCGGGTGTCGACCCGGGTGGTGGCGCCGCGGGGCGGGTCTCCGGCGTGTGCGGTGTCCAGCCCGAGGAAGCGGGCGGCTCGGGCGACGGTGCCGCGGGCGGTGAAGCCGGGTCGTGGGGCGTCCATGGGGCCGGGCCGGCAGGCGACGGCGGCCCCGGGTCGTGCGATGACCAGTCCGCGGGCCCGCCGACCGACGGCCCCGGGGCGGGCGCGGACGGTGGTGCTGCGGGGCGGGTCTCCGGCGTGTGGGGCGCGTATGACGGGGGGTCTGAGGGGCCGCGGGCGATGGCGCCTCGGGACGTCCAGGGCGGCTCGGCGGAGAGGGGCGGCGGTGAGGGAGATGTGCCCGGTGGGTAAGGCGATTCGGCGGTGGGCGGTGGGGCCTCGGGCTGCGGGGGCGGGACGGGGATCCAGTCGGCGGGCTCCTCCGGGCGGGACCTGCTCCTTCCCGCGACGTGGACGTCGCCGGGGTGGGGTGCGGGCGGGCCGCTGTCTTCGGGCTCGGGTCCGGGACGGTCGCGTGGGCCGAATCTCACGGTGACGATCCTGCGCTCTGGACGCGGGGCTCGGCAAGCGGGACGGAGGTCAACGGCGGCCGTCCTGGGCGCCGAAGAGGGCGGCGCAGAGGGATTCCAGGCGGTCGGGGCCGTCGCCGGCGGGCAGCACGGTGAGGACGGGCTCGCCGGTCTCGCCGGGCGTGTCGGGTGCGCCGGGTTCGTCGGGGGTGTCGAGGCGGAGCCGGACGGTGACCTCGCGGCGCAGGGGCTCGTCGGTGCCCTGGGCGGCGGCGACGTCCTGGAGGCCGACGGAGACGGTCTCGGGGAGGTCGACGACGAGGGGCTGCTCGCCGGCGGGGAGGCGCTCCTGCCAGAGGTCGAGGACGCGGCGGGCGAGGCCGTTGAGGAGGCGGCCCCAGGGGACGACGAGGGCGGGCGGGACGTTCTCGGTCTGCAGTTCGGGGAGCCCGAACCGGGCAAGGCCCTTGGTGGCGAACCAGAAGCCGTGCGGTCCCGACGTGTGCGGGAGGAGCATCCAGTCGGTGAGGCGGACGGCGCCGTCGGGCTCCGGCAGGGAGCGGGTGAGGTGGTCGTGGGCGAGGATCTGCGGGGTGAAGACGTCGATGACGGGGGCGGTGCGGGCGGCGGCGACGGCTCCGGCGACGGCGCGGGCGGCCCATTCGTGGGCGGGCGGGTGTCCGGGGCGGTAGGCGGCGCGGACGGCGAGGATGTGGGAGGCGGCGTCGAGGGCGGCGAGTTCGGCCGGTGAGGCGCCGTAGGCGGCGAGGAGGTCGGCGGGCAGCGGCGGGAACTCGGCGGCGGGCCGCTGGTCGAGGGTGACCATGGGGCTGCCGAGCATGCCGAGGACGAGGTCGCGGAGCGGGGGCCGGGTCCGTGCGGCGACCTCGTCGTAGGCGAGTTCGCCCGGGTCGGGGATCGGCGCGGTGAGCACGACGGCGTAGGTGGCGTAGAGGGTCTCCGGGACCGGCAGGGTCAGCTTCTCGCCCAAATCGTCCCCCGATGGACCGTTGATGCGCTTCGACACTATCGATCTCAACGGACGGGACCGTTGGAAACTATCTGTCGCGGAGGGGACAGTTACCTCCCACCGGTGGGAGGCGGACCCCCGACCACCGGATTCACTCCGGGAGGCGGTGCTCGAACCACACCACCTTTCCGCCGTCGGTGCGGTGGGTGCCCCAGCGGGCGGCGATGTGGCTGACGAGCTGGAGGCCGCGCCCGGACTCGGCGGTGGCGTCGGCGTGCCGGAGGTGCGGCATGTCCTGCCCGTCGTCGTAGACCTCGCAGAGCAGGGCGTCGCCGCGGATGAGCCGCAGCACGATGGCCCCGGCGCCGTGCAGCAGGGCGTTGGTGATCAGCTCGCTGACCAGCAACTGGACGGTGTCGGCGACCCCGTCGAGGCGCCATTCGGCGAGCTTGAAGGCGACCTGGGCGCGGGTCCGCGGGACCATGCTCGGCTCGGGGTCCAGCTCCCAGACGGCGACGTCGTCCTTGGGGATGCCGTCGAGGCCGACGGCGACGATGGCGATGTCGTCGGCGGGGGCGGTGGTGGCGAGCGCGTCGAGGAGGGCGTCGCAGGTCGCGTCGAGCGGGCGGTCGGGCCCGGCGAGCAGGACGCGCAGCTCATCGAGGCCCTGGTCGATGTCGCGGTCGCGGCGTTCGAGCAGCCCGTCGGTGCACAGGACGAGCCGGGAGCCGTCCTCGACCTCGATCTCCATGGTCTCGAACGGTTCGCCGCCGACGCCGATCGGCAGCCCGGCGGGGACGGGCAGCACCCGGCTCTCACCGCTCTCCGACACCAGGACGGGCGGGACGTGCCCGGCGTTGGCGAAGCTGCACCGCCGGGCGACCGGGTCGTACACGGCGTACAGGCAGGTGGCGACGTAGTCTTCGCCGAGCCGCCGGGCGAGCTCGTCGAGCTGGCGGAGCAGCAGGTCGGGGCGCATGTCCTCGACGGCGAGGGTGCGGACGGCGGTGCGCATCTGGCCCATGATCGCGGCGGAGGTGAGGCCGTGCCCCATGACGTCGCCGACGACGATGCCGAGGCGGCGGCCGGGCAGCGGGAACGCGTCGAACCAGTCGCCGCCGACCTGCGCGGCCTGGCCGGCGGGCCGGTAGCGGTAGTGGACGCGGGCGCCGGGGACCTCGGGCGGGTCGGCGGGCAGCATGCTGCGCTGCAGTTCCTGCGCGACCTGGACCTCGCGGCGGTAGAGCCGGCCGTTGTCGACGCACAGCGCGGCGCGGCGGGCGAGCTCGTCGACCATGGCGAGCTCGAGGTCGTCGAAGCGGGGGCGGTCGGGCTTGCGCAGCAGCTTGAAGGTGCCGAGCACCCGGCCGCGCGCGATCAGCGGGACGATCAGCAGGTCGCGGCCGGTGAACAGCGGGGTCAGGTCGCGGCCGCCGAACGAGGCGGACAGCCGGGCCGCGAACTCGGCGTCGACCTGCGGGACGTGCACGGCGCGGCCGGTGCGCATGGCGCGGACGAACGGGGTGCCGCGCCCCAGCACGAGCGTCTCGCCCTCCGGGACGATCCGCTCCCAGCGTCCGGGTTCGTCGTTGTGGGCCACGGCGACGCGCCGCATCACGGCGGTCTCGTCGAGGTCGGCGGACGGCTGGGCGGAGTCGGCGGCGACGCCTTCGAGGAGTTCGACGGCGGCGAAGTCGGCGACCCGCGGGACGAGGACCTCGGCGAGCGTGCGGGCGGCCTGAAGGTGGTCGAGGGAACCGCCGATCTGCTGCCCGGCCTCGCTGAGGAAGGTCAGCGTCTCGTTCTCGTCCGCGCCCGACGTGCTGGTGGTGCCGGACGAGGCGGCTGCGGCGCCGTCCCGGTCGTCGTGGTCGGCGGCGGCGGTGTGCGGGGAGACGGCGCGGGGGCGGATGCGCAGGGCCCGCGGCATGTCGCCGATGTGCGGGACGACGGGAAGCCGCACGGTGACGCTGAGCGAGACGGCGGGCCGGCCGAGCGCGAGCACGCGGGACACGATGGCATCGGTGGCGGCGGTTCCGGCGGCGGGCAGCAGTTCGGCGAGGCGGCGGGCGAGGGGCCCGTCACCGTGGCCGGAACCGTGGCCGGCGCCGTGGCCTGCGCCGTGGCCTGCGCCGTGGCCTGCGAGCCCGTCCCCGACGGCCCCCTCGGCGGCGGTCTCGTCCGCGCCGGGCTCGTCCGTGGCGGCCTTGTCCGTGGCGGGCTCGTCCATGGGCGGGGCGAGGACGGGTTCGACGCGCAGCAGCCGGGCTCCGGCGGCGCGCCGGGCGGCGCCGTCGGGCGCGGCGACGAGGACGCCGTCCATGGCCAGGCCGGGGCCGTCCTCGCGGAGCCGGCGCAGGTCGGCGGCCAGCGCGAGGACGCGGACGTTGCGGGCCCCGCGGTCGCCGTCCGGTTCGATCGGGTACACCCACCAGCCGACCTCGGCGGGCCGTCCGTCGTCGGCGCGGGGCACTATGCAGGCGCCGCACCAGACGTGCCCGAAGACCTCGGGTTCGAAGGCCCCGCGGTGCTCCTGCGGCAGGCGCAGCAGCGAGGCGGGGGAACGGCCGGCGGCCTGCAGCGGGCCGGCGCCGAAGAGCTCGGTGGCGGCGTGGTTCCAGTGGTTGATGCGGCCGTGCTCGTTGAGCGTGAAGGCGGCCATGCTCACGACGCCGAGCAGGGGCTGGTCGAGGAACCGGGGCTGCCGGGCCCCGGCCCGCTGGTCGGGCGCGGCCGCGGCGCCCCCGCTGAGCGGCGGCCTGTTCTCGGCGATGGTCACGCTGCCCCCTTCCCCGGGCGGGACGCTCGCTGCATCCGGCAACCCACGGTGAAGGGGACGTTACCTCGGGTGAACGACATTCGCCCGGGTTCTCGCGAACTCGGCAGGAGTCGCGGCCGGCGATGACGGGTGAGCGCTCACTCAGTATGCTGGGGTGCTACCGTCCGGCGACGGAAGGGAAGGTGGCGCAGGTGGCGGTGGGCAGGGAGCCGATGCGGGAGCGGATCCTGGCGGCGGCGGTCGCGGTGATCAGGGAGCGCGGGATCACCGCCGCGACGACCAAGGAGATCGCGCGGAGCGCCGGCGTCTCCGAGGGCAGCCTCTACAACCACTTCGCCAACAAGACCGCCCTGTTCGCGGCGGCGCTGGGCGAGGTCACCGCCACCGCGCGGACGGCCATGGCGACCCTCGCCGGGTCCGCCGGCCAGGGGACGGTCGAGGGAAACCTCGCCCGGCTGGCCGCCGGCATGGTGCGCTTCTACGGCGAGCTGCTGCCGATGATCGGGCCGGTGCTCGCGGACCCGGACCTGATCGCCTGGCTGCGCGCGGACGGCCCCGTCCAGGCGCAGAAGGAGGCCGCCGGCCGTGCCCCGGACCCCGCGCTCCCGCCCGGGTCGCCCGGCGGGCCGCCGTCCGGTCCGCCCGGGGGTCCGGCGGCCGGGCCGGTCCTCGGGCACGCCGCGCTGATCGGCTACCTGGAGGCGGAGCGGCGGGCCGGACGGCTGTCGGCGGGGGCTCCGCTGCCGGCCATCGCCGCCGCCCTGCTCGGCGGCTGCCAGCAGCACGCGTTCCTGATCCGCCTCGCGGGGCCGGAGACGGTCGCGGCGGGCGCCCGGCTCCCGGAGGGCCCCGAGGAGTTCGCCGAACAGCTCGTCCGGGCCGTCCTGGCAGGCCATCTGCCGTCCTGACGCCTGCGCTTTGATCTCCGCCCCACGCCGCCGCCAGACCCCTGCCGCCTCACCACGGCCTCGCGGGTCCTCGACGGCAGCAGGCGGCTTATAGCGCCGCCTGGGCACCGGTTCGGCCGACACGCCACGGTATGTGACGGACGCCACGCAACCTTCAGGCCCCGTTCGGGCGTCTTACCTAACGGGAAGCCACTGAAGCGTGGATGCGCCCGACCAGTACGGCCCGCGACGTCCCGGCCCCCGGGGTCGCCCTGGCGACGCCGGTCCGCGCACCCGCCGCCCGGCCCGCGCCGCCGCGGAGCCGAGCCCCCGACCACGCCGGACCGTCTCCCCCGGAGACGGGCACGAACCCGCGAGGACCACGTCGCTGGAGCGTGCCAAACGCCGGCCCGAACCCGTCGGGAACGGTGGCGCGTACCACCTGTACGGGGGGCGGTCATTCCGCCCGGCACGCGCGTGCCGCCGAGCACGCGCCAGCAACCGGCCCTTCACGGGTCACGACCACGGGGAGCGATGATGACCGCTGTCACCATGCCCGTCCGCAACACCGCCGCCGTGCGCGTTCCGGCCGCCGCCGCGCACACCGAGACCATCCGGGACACCGAGACCATCCGGGGCACCGGGAGCATCGAGAACACCGAGCGCTACGAGCGCGACGTCCTGCCGCTGGCCGACCCGCTGTACGCCAGCGCCGTGCGGATGACGCGCAACAGCGCCGACGCCGAGGACCTCGTCCAGGAGACCCTGGCCAAGGCCTACGTGAACTTCCACCAGTTCCAGGAGGGCACGAACCTCAAGGCGTGGCTGCACCGGATCCTCACCAACAACTTCATCAACACCTACCGCAAGAAGCAGCGCGAGCCCCAGCGGGCCGGCTCCGAGGAGCTGGAGGAGTGGCAGATCGCGCAGGCCGAGGCGCACTCGTCCGGGTTCCGGTCCGCCGAGTCCGAGGCGCTGGACCGCATCCCCGACTCCGAGGTGATCGACGCGCTGCGCGCGCTGCCGAAGGACTTCCGGGACGCCGTCTACCTCGCCGACGTCGAGGGCTACGCCTACAAGGAGATCGCCGAGATGATGGGCACCCCCATCGGCACGGTGATGTCCCGCCTGCACCGCGGCCGCAAGCAGCTCCGCGAGGCCCTCGCGGGCCACAAGCGCGCCGCGCACACCCTGGCCGCCTGACCCGGGCGGCCCCGGCCGCGGGCGATCCGCCCCCACACCGCCCCGGCCCGGCCCGCCCCGGCCCTCGAGCCTTCGCAACGTTCCGACTCGATCCCGCGGTTACCCCGTGACCGCGGGATCGTCGGTTTTCCTGCACTGTCGGTAGTCGCATGGATACATTGAGCGATGGTCCCTCAGACCATCGGGAGTAGCCATGTCTAACACCATCGCCGTCCTGGCGGGCGCGCTGATCGCCCTCTCGCCCGCCGTTCCCGCGCATCACCACGAGAGCGGGACGACGTCCCTCCGGCTCACGCTCACCCATCCCGGGCGCAACGCGTCGAGCACGCACACGGTGACCCTCTACTGCGACCCTCCGGGCGGGCGGCACCCCGATCCCGCCCGTGCCTGCTCCGAGCTCGCCGGCTCCGGCGGGAAGTTCGCGCACGCACCGGACGGCCGGATGTGCACCGCGGTCTACGCGCCCGTCGTGGCACAGGCTAAGGGCCGGTGGCACGGCCGCCCGGTGTCGTTCCGCGCGCGCTACGGCAACGACTGCGTGATGCACTCCCGCACCGGGACCGTATTCGCGTTCTAACGGCACGGTCTTCGCGTGATGAGGAGCATCCCACCAATTCACCAAGACCGTCCGCATAGGTACGCCGACTGTGGGTAGGGCGCGCACACGGGCCACGCGAGCCGCCGGTCACTCGAGAGGATGTGCGCGCGATGCCACGACGGGTCAGCGACGTCATGACCCCGGCCCCCCAGTCGCTGCCGCTGGACGCGACGCTGTACGAGGCGGCCCGGGTGATGCGGGACGAGGGCATCGGCGACGTCCTGGTCACCTACGCCGGGCAGCTCTGCGGGATGGTCACCGACCGGGACATCGTCGTGCGGGCCGTCGCGGAGAGCCGCGACACGGCGCTGACGCCGCTCGGCGAGGTGTGCACGGCCGAGTTGTGCACCGTGCGTCCCGACGACGACACCGAGACGGCGGAGCGGCTGATGATCGAGCAGTGCGTCCGGAGGCTGCCGGTGGTGGACGGCGGCCGGCGGCCCGTCGGCATCGTGTCCATCGGCGATCTCGCGGTGGCGGACGGGCAGCGGGGCCCGCTCCCCGAGATCAGCAAGGCTCCGCCGAACAACTGAGCCCGCTCAGCCCGGGCATGACGTGCCGCAGGATAACGTCATAAGCGTGGCTCCAACCGAAACGGTGCTCACCGACCAGCTCGCCGTGGAGATCGCCCGGCTGGGGATGGTCGGCGAGTCCTCCGACGTCGGCACCCTGCACCGGGTCGCCGAGCTGGCGTCGCGCGCCGTGCAGGGGTGCGCGGGCGCCTCGTGCGTCCGCTGGGCGATGCCGCCGGCGTCCCTCGGCGACCCCGTCGCGGTCGCCGCGCTCGGGGCGTCGCCGGATCCGGTGCCGCGGCCTCCGGACGTCCCGCGCGTTCCGAGGCAGCAGGACGCCTCGGAACGGGGCACGGCCGACCCCGGCCTCCCGGACATGGCCGGGGACGTCGCGCCGGACGAGCTGCCCTCCCCGGACGCGGAGCGTCCCGAGCCGCTGGCCGTGGCCGCGAGCCACCCCGACCTCGCCGAGATCACCGACCGGCAGCTGTCGCGGGGGCACGGCCCCATCTACGACGTCGTCCTGGACCGTCGCACGGTGAGCTGCGACGACATCCTGGTCGAGACCCGCTGGCCGGAGGCGGTGTCGGACATGCTGCGCCGCGGGGTGCGGTGCTTCACCACGTCCCCGCACCTGAACCCGCCGGTGCTGGTCACGCTGACGCTGTACGGGGTGACGCCGAAGTCGCTCGGGCCCGACCGGCTCGCGCTCGTCTCGCTCCTGCTGGCGCAGGGCAGCGCGACGATGTCGAACGCGCAGCAGTACGACGACGTGCACCGGACGGCCGCGCAGCTGCAGGAGGCGGTGGAGGCGCGGGCCGTCGTCGACCAGGCGAAGGGCATCCTGATGCACGCGCTCGGCTGCGGCGCCGACGAGGCTTTCGCGGAGATGCGCCGCATTTCCCAGACAAGGCATGTGAAACTGACCGCACTGGCCCAGCGGATAGTCGGTGACCAGGGGCTCCGCTAGGTCCCGCGCTAGGAGCACGGAGGTGACCGGCATAGGCTGCGAGATGCAGTCGCCGCGGCTGCGGTCCGGATGAGCGGAGCGCGAAGCCGATCCTGTTTCGACCTTGCCTCGGGGCACAGAGGGAGACCTGTTGCACGATCAGCCCGATCAGCTCGAACCCGAGTCCCTGGTACGGGAGATCTCGGATCTCGAGGGGCGCATCGGTGAGCTGCGCCAGGCCGCCGGCATGCCCGAGGCGGACCTGCGGGCCACCCTGGACGCGGCGCTGGTGGAGCTCGAGCTCGCGGTGACGGCGCTGCGCACCCTGGGCGCCGACCAGGGCACCGGGCAGGGCGGGTCGAACGCGGCCGAGAACGAGCGGCGGGTGCTGCGGACGGTCTTCCAGGACGCGCCCGTGCCGCTGTTCCTGCTCGACCGCAACACCAGCGTCCGGCGGGTGAACCGCCAGGCCGCGGAGCTGCTGGGCACCTCGTCCGGTTACGTCTCCGGCAAGCAGTTCACCGCGTTCTGCGATCTGGCGACCCGCGCGGCGGTCCGCTCGCAGCTGGCCGCGGTGGTGCGGACGGGACGGCGGCGGCGGGTGCCGGTGCGGTTCCTCGGCCGGGAGCGCCCGGTCGACGCGGTCATCACGCTGGCCCGGGTGTGGATCCGCGGGGAGCCGGACCCGATGGTGGTCGTCGCGGCGGGCGCCGCGCGCCCCCCGGCGGACGCCTCGGGCGACGGTACCGGGACCGCGGCCGCGGGCACCGCGGGACGCGGCGCGCCGGCCAAGCGGGACGGCGGGAAGCGGCCGGCACGGCGCCCGGAAGCGGGCGCGGACGCGGCCGCGCCGCGGGTGCCGGAGCCGGCGTCGCCGCCGCAGGCGCGCGCGCCGCAGCCGCAGCCGCAGGCCCGCATCGACGACGAGGCCGTGGCCACGATCGTGCACCGGATGGACGTGCTGGCCACCGCGAGCGAGCTGCTGCTGGACGAGCCGGTCTTCAACGAGACGGTCGCGGTCCGGCGGTGCGCCCGGCTGCTGGCCGCCGAGCTGGCCGACTGGGCCTTCATCGACCTGACGGGCCCGAACACCGGCCCGTCCGGAGCGGGCGGAGGCGCGGCCGGATCGGCGCCCGTCCTGCACCGCCAGGTCGTGATGGGGCCGGACGACGAGTACTCGGTCGAGGCGGCGCGGACGCTGCAGGAGCTGCACCCGGCCGCCGGAACGCTCCCGCACGACGTGTTCGTCACCCGGCAGAGCGCCCTGCGCCCGCACCTGGACGGCCTGGACGAGCTCGGCAAGGCCGCTGACGGCGTCCCGATCTGCGCGAAGATCGGCGCGACGTCGCTGCTGAGCGTGCCGGTGGAGGACGGCGACCGGTGCCTCGGCGCGATCACGCTCGCGTCCGGCGGCGAGTACGGGCCGTTCGACCTGATGGACCTCGGCGTCGTGCAGCGGCTCGGCCGCTACCTGGCGCTGGTGATCCGCGCGGCGCGGCTCTACCGCCGCAGCGCGGAGGTCGCCGACTCGCTCCAGGCGAGCCTGCTGCCGCGGGCGCTGCCCGCCATCCCGGGGGCGACGGTCGCGGCGCGCTACCTGACGGCGACGCACGGCGCGGACGTCGGCGGCGACTTCTATGACGTGTTCCGCGTCGGGGACGGCTGGGGGCTGGTCCTCGGCGACGTGTGCGGCAAGGGCGAGGACGCGGCGGCCGTGACCGCGACGGCGCGGCACTGCATGCGGCTCGGGGCCCGGTGGAAGTCGACTCCGGGCGAGATCCTCGGCATCGCGAACGAGGCGCTGCTGGACGAGGACCGGTTCGTCACCGCGATCATGGCGGGGCTGGAGATGACCGCGGAGCGGGTCACGGTGTCGCTGGGCACCGCCGGCCACCCGCCGGCGATCGTGGTCCGCGCGGACGGGGTGATCAGGTCGGCGTCGCGGGGCGGCGTGCCGCTCGGCCTGTTCGAGGACTTCGAAGCCGGCTCGGACACCATCGACCTCCACGCCGGCGACACGCTGATCCTGCACTCGGACGGGGTGCTGGAGGCGTGCGACCACGCGCGCCAGGAGTTCGGCCAGGAGCGGCTGCTGGAGGCGCTGGCGGGCCAGGCGGGCGGCACTCCGGAGGAGATGCTCGGCGCGGTGGAGCAGGCGCTGCTGGAGTTCTGCGACGGCGACCTGCGCGACGACGTGTCGATGGTGGCGCTCCGCGTGGAGCCCCCGACGCTCGACTGACGCCCCGGCGCCCGCGCGCCTGGACGCCCGGCCAAGGGCCCGGCGACCGCGCGCGATCCCGGCGTCCGGCTGTGGCGTGAAACCGGCACTGACGGGCGTTTTGCCGGGTAAAGGGATCTCATGAGCGTCGACCCCTCGTCCAAGCCGCGCAACGAGACCGAGCACGAGCGGCTCGACCGGCAGCTGATGGAGCTGCTCCAGGGCTTCCGGGTGGCCACCACGGGCGTGCAGGTGCTGTTCGCGTTCCTGCTGACCGTCCCGTTCTCCAAGGGATTCGTGCAGGTCGACGACACCGGGAAGGCGCTGTTCTACGTGGCGCTGTTCGGTGCGGCGCTCGCCTCGATCTGCTTCATCGCGCCGGTGTTCCAGCACCGGATCCTGTTCCAGCTCAACAAGAAGCCGCTGCTGATCCGGCGGGCGAACCGGTTCGGCATCCTCGGCGCGTTCGCGCTCGCGGTCTCGATCACCGCGTCCACCACGCTGATCGTGCAGACGCTCGCGGCGGAGGGGGCGGCGATCGCCGCGGCGGTGGTCGTCCTGGCGCTGTGCGGGTGGGCGTGGTTCGTCCAGCCGTACCTGACCCGGCTGTCGGCGGGCGGCCGCGCGGAGCGGGAGGAGAGCTCCTGACCGCGCGGCGCCCGCCGCCTCGCCGACGCACGATCGCCGGCTCGCGATCGCCGGCTCGCGATCGCCGGCTCGGTACGCCTTGCCGGCTCAGTACGCCTTGCCGAAGATCACGCGCTTGCCGTAGGCGGACGGCCGCCCGCACTTGACGCACACGCCGGTCTCCTCCGGCGCCTCGGCGGGGATGACCCGCGGGGTCGCGGCGGTCTCGGCCTTGATCTCGTCCTCGCAGGCGGTGGCGCCGCAGTGGAACGCGCGGGCCCAGCCGCCGGCGACCTGCGCGGTGAACGCGTCCCAGGTGTCGACGGCGGCGGTGTGCTCCTCGCGGAACGCCTCGGCCCGGGCCAGCAGGAACGACTGGAACTCGGCGAGCATCCCGGGCAGCACCTCGGGCACCTTCTCCAGCGGGATCTGCTCCTTGCCCTGCCCCTCGGCGGTCGGGAGCCGCCGGACGACGGTCGCGACGCCGCCCTCGATGTCGCGCTTGCCGAGCTCGATGCGGATCGGGACGCCGCGCATCTCCCACTCGTTGAACTTGAACCCGGGCGACAGCTGCGGCCGGTTGTCGTCGACGTGCACGCGGATGCCCATCGACTTGATCGCGGCACCGAGGCGGCGGGCCTCCGCGGCGGCCTGCTCGCCCTGCTCCTTGCGCCCGATCGGGACGATGACGACCTGGTAGGGGGCGAGGCGCGGGGGCAGCACGAGGCCCTTGTCGTCCCCGTGCGTCATGATCATGCCGCCGATCATGCGGGTGCTCATGCCCCAGGACGTGGTGTGCGCCAGCGTCAGCTTGCCCGCCTCGTCCTGGTACTGGATCTCGAAGGCCTTGGCGAAGTTCGTGCCGAGGTAGTGCGACGTGCCGGCCTGCAGGGCCCGGCCGTCCCGCATCATGCCCTCGATGGTGTACGTGCGGACGGCGCCGGCGAACCGCTCGCCGGGCGTCTTCTCGCCCGCGATCACCGGCATCGCCGCGAGCTCGCGCGCCACGCTCGCGTAGGCGTCCAGCGCCCACATCGTCTCGCGCATCGCGTCGCCCTCGTCGATGTGGGCGGTGTGCCCCTCCTGCCAGAGGAACTCGGTGGTGCGCAGGAACATCCGCGGCCGCATCTCCCAGCGGACCACGTTCGCCCACTGGTTCAGCAGCAGCGGCAGGTCGCGGTGCGAGTCGATCCACTTGGCCATGTACTCGCCGATGACGGTCTCGGAGGTCGGCCGCATGACCAGCGGCTCCTCCAGGTCCTTGCCGCCGGCGTGCGTCACGACGGCGAGCTCCGGGGAGAAGCCCTCGACGTGCTCGGCCTCGCGCTTGAAGTAGGACTCCGGGATCAGCATCGGGAAGCACGCGTTGTCGTGCCCCGCGTCCTTGATGCGCCGGTCCAGGTCCGCCTGGAGCAGCTCCCACACCCGGTAACCGTACGGGCGGATGACCATCGTGCCGCGAACCGGACCGCGGTCGACGAGCTGGGCCTGCACGACCAGCTCGTTGTACCAGGCGGAGAAATCCTCGCTCTGCGGCGTCACACCTTCTCGACTCACAGCGAACAAGGGTACTGACCGGCGGCGGGGCTCGGGCCGCTTCGCTACCCTCGCGAGATGCGCTGGTCCCAGATGTTCGCGCCGACGCTCCGCGACGACCCCGCCGAGGCGGACGCGCCGAGCCACCGGCTGCTGCTGCGCGCGGGCTACGTCCGGCAGCTCACGGCCGGGCACTACAGCCTGCTGCCGCTCGCCGTCCGCGTCCGCGCGAAGATCATCGAGATCGTCCGGCAGGAGATGGACGCGATCGGCGCGCAGGAGATGCTGCTGCCCGCGCTGCACCCGGCGGAGCCGTGGCGGCGGTCGGGCCGGTGGGAGCTGATGGGGCAGGAGATGTTCCGCCTCCAGGACCGGCGCGGCGCCGACCACGCGCTCGGCATGACCCACGAGGAGATCTTCGCGACGGTCGCGCGCGAGCTGAACTCCTACAAGCAGCTGCCGCAGCAGTGGTACCAGTTCCAGACCAAGTTCCGGGACGAGCCCCGCCCCAAGGGCGGCCTCATGCGGACGCGCGAGTTCACCATGAAGGACGCCTACAGCTTCGACGTGGACCGCGCCGGGCTGGACGTCTCGTTCGACGCCTACCACGGCGCCTACACGCGGATCTTCGCGCGGCTGGACCTGCCGGCGCTGGCGTGCGAGGCGTCCAGCGGGACCATGGGCGGGGCCGGCTCGACGGAGTTCATGTGCCCCGCCGACGTCGGCGAGGACCTGGTCGTCCACTCCCCCGCCTGCGGGTACGCGGCGAACATCGAGCGCGCCACCTCCGCGCTGCCCGCCGCGTCCGACGACCCCGGACCGCCCGCGCCGGAGCGCTTCGACACGCCCGGCGTCCGCACCATCGACGATCTGACCGCCTACGGCGCGCCCGGCGACCGGCAGATCAAGACGCTCGTGTACGTCCTGGACGGCACGCTCACGCTCGTCCTCCTGCGCGGCGACCACGCGCTCAACGAGCAGAAGCTCGTGGACGCGACCGGCGCCGCGCGGATCCGCCCGGCGGAACCGGAGGAGATCCGGTCGGCGCTCGGCGCGCTCCCCGGCAGCCTCGGCGCGGTCGGCGTCGCGCTCCCGGTGATCGCGGACGAGGCGCTGCGCGGCCGCCGGTCGATGTTCACCGGCGCGAACGTCGACGACGTGCACCTGCGCGGCGTCGACGTCGCCCGGGACATCGCCGTCGGGTCCTGGGCGGACCTGCGCGAGGTCGCCGCCGGCGAGCCGTGCCCGCGCTGCGGCGAGCCGCTGGAGATCGTCCGGGCGATCGAGATCGGGCACATCTTCAAGCTCGGCGACCGGTACGCCCGCGCGCTCGGCGTCGAGGTCCTCGACCCGGACGGCAAGCGGGTGCCGGTCGTGATGGGCAGCTACGGCATCGGCGTCGAGCGGGCGATGGCCGCGATCGTGGAGACCCACCACGACGAGCGCGGCATCGTCTGGCCGGTGGCGGTGGCGCCCTTCGAGGCCGCCGTGGTGATCGCGCAGTCCGACGACGCGGACGTGGCGGGCGCCGCCGAGCGGATCTACGGCGCCCTCCGGGACGCCGGGGTCGACGCGGTGATCGACGACCGGGCCGAGCGCGCGGGGGTGAAGTTCCGCGACGTCGAGCTGACCGGGATCCCGTATCGGATCACGGTGGGCCGCCGCGGGCTCGCCGAGGGCGTGGCGGAGGTGACCGCCCGGGCCACCGGCGAGACCAAGAAGGTCCCGCTGGACACGGCCGCCGCGCACGTCCGGGCACTGCTGGCGCCCGTCTGAGGCGGCCGTCCTCCGGCGCGGCCGGGTGCCCGCGATCGCCGTCGAGCCGGCGGTGCCGGAAAACGGTTTGACGGGGTCGCGGCGCCTTCCGGAGACTCGGCGGGGGTTCTCGACGACGAGGGGTCACCGTGGGTCACGTGGAGGTCGGGCACGTCAGCCATGCGCTGCCCGACGGGCGGGTGCTGCTGGACGACGTGTCGTTCCGGGTCGGCGACGGCGTCACGGCGGCGCTGGTCGGGCCGAACGGGGCCGGGAAGACGACGCTGCTCCGGCTGGTCGCCGGGGACCTGGCGCCGCAGGACGGGACGGTCGCGCACAGCGGCGGGCTCGGCGTGATGCGGCAGTTCATCGGCAATGTGCGGGACGAGTCGTCCGTGCACGACCTGCTGCTGTCGGTGGCGCCGCCACGGGTCCGCGAGGCGGCCGCGGCGGTGGAGGCCGCCGAGCTGGCGATGATGGAGCGCGACGACGAGCCGACGCAGCTGAGGTACGCGAACGCGCTGGCCGGCTGGGGCGACGCGGGCGGCTACGAGATCGAGGTGCTGTGGGACGCGTGCTGCGTGGCGGCCCTCGGCGTCCCCTACGACGCGTGCCGGTGGCGGGAGACGCGGACGCTGTCGGGCGGCGAGCAGAAGCGGCTCGCGCTGGAGGCGCTGCTGCGGGGCCCCGACGAGGTGCTGCTGCTGGACGAGCCCGACAACTACCTGGACGTGCCGGGCAAGCAGTGGCTGGAGGAGCGGCTCCGGGAGACGGCCAAGACCGTGCTGGTGGTCTCGCACGACCGCGAGCTGCTCGACCGCTGCGCCGACCGGATCGTGACCGTCGAGGCGGGCCGGGTGTGGATCCACGGCGGCCGGTTCTCGACGTACGCGGCGGCCCGCCGGGACCGCAACGAGCGGCTGGAGGAGCTGCGGCGGCGGTGGGACGAGGAGCACGCGAAGCTCAAGGAGCTCGTCAACACCCTGAAGACCAAGGCGACGGTCAATGACGGTTTCGCGTCGCGGTACCGGGCGGCGCAGACCCGGCTGCGCAAGTTCGAGGAGGCGGGGCCGCCGGAGACGCCGCCGCGCGACCAGAGCCTGAAGATGCGGCTGCGCGGGGGCCGGACCGGGAAGCGGGCGGTGATCTGCGAGGACCTGGAGCTGACCGGGCTGATGCGGCCGTTCGGCGCGGAGGTCTGGTTCGGCGAGCGGGTCGCGGTGCTCGGCTCGAACGGGTCGGGGAAGTCGCATTTCCTGCGCCTGCTCGCCGCGGTGGCGGAGGTGCTGCCGCGGGGCGCGGTGCCGGTGCGTCCGGTGGCGCACACCGGGGTCGCCCGCCTCGGCGCGCGGGTGGTGCCGGGGCTGTTCGCGCAGACGCACGCGCGTCCGGACCTGGCGGGGCGCACGCCGTGCGAGATCGTCATGACCGAGCACGCCCGGCTGCGCAACGACGCGATGAACGCGCTCGCGCGCTACGAGCTGCAGTTCTGCGCCGAGCAGCCGTTCGAGACGCTGTCGGGCGGGCAGCAGGCGCGGTTGCAGATCCTGCTGCTGGAGCTGGGCGGCGCGACGCTGCTGCTGCTGGACGAGCCGACCGACAACCTCGACCTGGCCAGTGCCGAGGCGCTCCAGGAGGGTCTGGAGTCGTACGAGGGGACCGTCCTCGCGGTGACGCACGACCGCTGGTTCGCCCGTTCCTTCGACCGCTTCCTGGTGTTCGGCGCGGACGGGTCGGTCTACGAGGCCCCTGAGCCGGTCTGGGACGAGGCGAGGGTCGCCCGGCCGCGCTGATCGGACGCGCGGCCGGACGGCCCTCGTTTCCCCTCCGGATGGTCAGGGACGCTGGCCGGGGCGGTCCACGACGCCCGCGGCCAGGCGGACGGAGTAGCTCTCGACGGCGCCCTTCAGGAAGCGCCCGCCGTCCGGCATGGTGTGGTCCTTGACGACGGTGGTGCGGTGGCCCCGGTAGGCGTAGGTGGACGGGTCCAGGAGGATCTCGTCCTTCGCCCAGCCCTCGATGACGAACGAGACCGACACCGCCTTGTGCCCGGCCCCGTCCTCGGCGGCGCGGTCCACGGTGACGCCGGGGACCTTCGCCATCGCGCGGTAGGCGGCGGCGGTCTGCGCGGGCGGCAGCGCGCCGTTGTTCAGCAGCAGCGACCCGAGCAGCTGGAACGCGCCCTCGTTCCGGCCGCCCGGCGCGCCGGATTTGAGGGCCCAGGCCAGCATGCCGTCCGGGTCCGCCGGCAGCTTGGCGACGGAGGCGTAGTCGATCGGCGGCATCCCGCCGCCCGTGGCGGAGGTGACGAGCCTGCCGTGGTCGTACATCGCCATGCGCTTGCCGTCGGCCCGGATCCATGTCCGGTCGACCTGCGTCTTCAGCGGCGCGCCCGGCGCGATGGCCTGGCCGCGGCCGGGGACGCCGCTGCGCCGGTAGCGGGTCTCGGTGTAGACCCACTGGCCGGGACGCGGCGCGGTGAACGGCTGCTTCAGCGCGAACGTCGCGGCGACGTTCAGCACCTGCTGCGTCTCGGTCGCCGCCGCGGGCGCCGGGTGGTGCGGCCTGCCGTCGCTCGTGGCGACGACGGCACCGGCGATGAGCGCTCCGGCGACACCGCCGGCGGCGACGAGGCGGAACGCCGTCCGGCGGGACGGGCCGGTGCGGCGGGCGGCGGACGCCGTGATCCGCTCGTAGGCGGCGCGTCCGGCCGGGTCGTGGGCGGCGCCGTCGAACGCGCCGGGCGGGCAGGGGTCGGCCGGGGCCATGACGCGGCGGACTTCGTGGAGGTCGTTCATGCCTGGGTGCTCCTTTGCAGCGGTGCGGCGGGTGCCGGGCGGTCTGCGGCGTCGATTTCGGCGAGGGCGGCGGTCAGTCGGCGGCGGGCGCGGTGCAGGCGCACGGAGAACGTCTTGACCGAGCAGCCCACGGCGGTCGCCGCGTCCCGCGCGTCGAGGCCCTCCCAGCCGACGAGCCGGAGGATCTCTCGATCGCGGGCGGACAGGCGGCCGAGCGCGGCCGCTATGCGGCCGCCTTCGGCCACACCGGTCGCCATGTCGGCGGCGGGGGCGCGCGGGCCGTCGCCGCGCAGCCGGTCCCACAGCCGGAGGCGCCGGCGACGGCTCCGCATCTCGTTGGCCAGGACGTTGCGGGCGACGTTCAGCAGCCACGGGAACGGGCGGTCGGGCGGGATGTCGCCGCGCCGCCGCCAGGCGACCAGGAACGTCTCCGCGGCGATGTCCCGGGCCGTCTCGTGGTCGATCCGACGCGCCGCGTACCTGAGCACGTCGTCGTAGTGCGCGTCCCACAACCGGGTGAATCCCCCGTCTGGATCCGGCACGCCGGCTCCCTTCTCTCGGGTCGGTGTCGCTCGGAGATGTCCGGCAGGGCCGTTCCGCCTACACCCTGTTCGATCCTCGCTGGTCAGTGCACTCCTGTGGATCTGTCCAAGAACGCGGTGAGATGGATAGGGTGCCCGCGTGCGGGTGGTGGTGACGGGAGCGGCGGGATTCATCGGGGGGCATGTGGCCGGCGCCCTGTCGGGCGCGGGGCACGAGGTCCTCGCCGTCGACGCGCCCGGGCGGTCGCCGACGCCGGAGCCGGCGCGGCGCGCCTGGGCCGGGGTGGCGGCGCTGCCGGGCGTCACGGCGCTGGAGCGGGACCTGGCGGTGGACGACCTCGACGCGGTCGCCGCCGCCGACGTCGTGGTCCATCTCGCGGGGCGGCCGGGCGTGCGCAGCTCGTGGGGCGGCGGGCGCGCGGCGGCGGAGCGCGACAACGTGCTGGCGACGGCGCGGCTGCTGGAGGCGTGCGCGCGGCGCCCGGCGCGGCTGCGCCCGCGGGTGGTGGTCGCGTCGAGCTCGTCGGTGTACGGGTCGGCGGGGCACCGGCCGAACCGGGAGGACGACCCGCTCGACCCGGCGAGCCCCTATGCGGCCAGCAAGGTGGAGGTCGAGCGGCTCGCGGGCCTCGCCGCGGAGAACGGCCTGCGCACCGTGGTGCTCCGGTACTTCTCGGTCTACGGCCCCCGGCAGCGGCCCGACATGGCGTTCCACCGGTTCGTGGAGGCGGCGCTGGACGGGCGTCCGCTGCCGGTCTTCGGGGACGGGCGGACGTCGCGGTCGTTCACGCACGTGCGGGACGTGGTCGCGGCGACGCTGGCGGCGGCCGCCGAGGACCTGCCGGCGGGCGTCGCCCTCAACATCGGCCATCCCGAGCCGGTGGCGGTGCGGGCGGCGATCGCGCTGCTGACCGGGGTGCTCGGCGTGCGGCCCGAGATCCGGCGGGAGGCGCCGGTGGCCGGTGACGCGGCGCTGACCTGGGCGGACTGCGGGCTGGCCGGGCGGCTGCTCGGCTGGTCGGCCACCACCTCGCTCGCGGACGGCCTGGCGGACCAGATCGCCTGGCACCGGTCGCTGCGCGGGCAGGAGGTGGCGGTCGGATGAGGCACCGGGCGGCGTATCTCGCGTTCGACCGCTTCCCGTCGGGCAAGGGGTCGGCGGTGCACATCGCGCAGATGGCCGACGAGCTGTTCGAGCGGTTCGGCGGCGGGCTGCTGGGCGTGCTCGGCGGCGGCGGGCTGCCCGGCTACCAGCGGGAGGGCGTGCGGGAGATCGTCAGGTTCGAGGAGCAGATCCCGAACCTGATCGACCGCGCGGAGGCGTACTCGGCGTGGGCGGCGGCACTGCTGAAGGAGCACGCGGGGTCGCTGGAGGTCGTCCACGTCCGGGATCCGTGGAGCGCGCTGCCCGCGCTGACCGCCGACGGCCGGCGCTACCGGGTCGTCTTCGAGGTGAACGGGCTGCCGTCCATCGAGATGGGCCACACCTGGCCCTGGGCCTCGCCCGCGACGCTCGGCAAGATCCGCGAGCTGGAGCGGTTCTGCCTGGACCGCTGCGACGCGGTCGTGGTGCCGTCGCGGGTGATCGGCGAGGCCGTCCGGAGGCTCGGGGCGGCGGAGGAGAAGGTCCACCTCGTGCCGAACGGCGCCGACCTCCCCGGCGAGACGGCGCGTCCCGCCGGTGCGCCCGGCCGGTACGTCGTCTACGTCGGGGCGCTCCAGCCGTGGCAGGGCATCGACGTGCTGCTCCGCGCGTTCGCGCGGCTGGGCGACCTCACGGACCTGCGGCTGGTGATCTGCTCGTCCGTCCCGGAGCGGCGCGCGAAGCCGGTGCGCCGGCTGGCGGAGCGGCTCGGCGTCGCCGACCGCCTGGACTGGTGCTTCGCGCTGCCGCACCCCGAGGTCGCCGCGTGGCTGGCGCACGCCGAGGTGTCGGTGGCGCCGCTCACCGGCTGCGCCCGCAACCTCGACCAGGGCTGCGCGCCGCTGAAGGTGATCGAGTCGATGGCGGCGGGCGTCCCGGTCGTCGCCTCGGACCTGCCGGCGGTCCGGGAGCTCATGGCGGACGGGGAGCACGGGCGGCTCGTCCCGGCGGACCGTCCGGCGGAGCTGGCGCGGGCCGTCCGGATCCTGCTGGAGTACCCCGGCGAGGCCGCCGCGATGGGCGCGCGGGCGCGCGCGCACGTCGCCGGCGGCCTGACCTGGACGCGGTCCCGCGCCCGGCTGGCCGAGGTCTACCGTACGATCGCGCCGTCAGACCGATAGGTGGGGTGTCGTCATGTTCTGGCGCAAGCAACGCGCGGCCATCGAGGGGTTCCACCCGCTGCACCGGACGCTGGTGCTGGAGAAGGGGTTCTCGGTGTCGCTGCCGCGCGACCAGTGGGAGCCGGTGATCCGGAGCCTCGCCGGCCATGAGGCGGCGGTGAAGCGGCGCAAGTGGCGGGTCACCCCCCGGACGTCCCGGGTGCTGGTGCCGATGCTGCGCGTCCTCGCGGCGGACATGCCGCCCGAGGGCCTGCTGTCGGTGGCGCTGGACATGCGGGGCGCGGACGTCCCGGAGAAGTGCGGCCCCGAGCGGCCGGTGCAGGTGTCCCGGCCGATCCTGTCGATGAAGGAGTGGTTCGTCGTCGACCCGTGGCTGCGGATGCGCGCCGAGCTGCGAGACGGCAGCGTCGTGGAGCTGGCGGTGACCGACCGGGTCCGGCACCGCAAGTACAAGAAGCGGAACCCGCGCGGCAAGGTCAAGTACAAGCACAAGACGAAGACGGTGCAGATGGTCAGCGTGACGCGCCGGCTGGGCAAGGGCGCCGCCCCGCGGCCGCCCGGCACGCCGCCGCCGAGGTGGATCCAGGTGCGGGTCAAGGACGGCAACCGGTTCATGATCCGCGCGAACGCCAAGCTGCTCGGGCCGCTGAAGGACGACGAGCTGCGCGAGCGGATCCTGCACGTGTCGACGGAGCCGTTCCGCTGGACGCCCGCCGGCGCGGCCGGCGCGGCCGGAAGGAGCGCGCGGTGACGCCCTGCACCGTGACCACCGGGTTCTTCCTGCTCGGACGCTGCGGGCGCCCGGCCGTGGCCGCGTGCCCGGGATGCGGGCGCGCGGTCTGCGCCGAGCACGCCGTGCAGGGCGGGTACTGCCCGGCCTGCGCCGCGCAGGCGGGCGGCGAGCCCGACCCGTACGACCCGTCCTACGCGAGCGGTTACCGGCGCCGCTACTACGAGAGCAGTTCGCAGACGTACTACGACAACCAGTGGTACTCGTCGTTCGACTCCTATGACCGCGGCGCGTTCAACCCCGGCGACGACTACTCGTACGGGGCGGGCGACTTCGGGCCGGACGACGGCGACGGCGGGTTCGTGGACAGCTGATGACCCGTGTCCTCTGGGTGACAGAGCACTATCCGCCGAGCCAGGGCGGGATGGCCAACTCGTGCGACCGGATCGTCCGGGGGCTGCGCGGCGCCGGCGTCGAGGTGGACGTCGCGCACCTGACGCGGCGCGAGCGGCCCTGGGCGGTGACGCGCGAGCACGGCGGCCGGCTGCTGGCCGCCCCGCTCGGCGACGACCCCGAGCACGCGCTGCGGCGGCTGTGGACGACGCTGACCGCCGAGCGGCTCACCGCCGCGTACACGCACGTCGTCGCGTTCGGCGGCACGTACTCGATGCTCGCCGCGCCCGTCCTCGCCCGGCTGGTGGACGCGCCGCTGATCACGCTGCTGCGCGGCAACGACATCGACGTCGGCGTGTTCTCGATGCGGCGGCGCGGCGTCCTGGCGGACGCGCTGCGCGCCTCCGCACGGGTCTGCGTGGTGGCGCGCGACCACATGCCGCTGGTGACGGCGCTGGCCCCGGACGCGGCCGTGACGTTCGTGGCGAACAGCGTCGACACCGCGCAGTGGCGCGTCCTGCCGTCGGAGCGGGAGCGGGGGCGCGCCTGGCGGGCCGAGAACGTCGAGCCGGGGCGCCGCACCATCGGCGTCATCGGGCAGCTGAAGAACAAGAAGGGCGTCGGGTTCTTCCTGGACGCGCTCGTCGCCTCCGGCCATGCCGGCCGGTTCCACCTGGTGCTCGTCGGCGAGGTCGAGGAGACCGTGACGGCGTGGCTCGCCGAGCGCAAGGACACCGTGCCGCACTCGTTCCTGCCGTTCCTCGAACGCTACGACCTGCCCGCCGTGTACGCGAGCTGCGACCTCGCGGCGCTGCCGTCGTTCTACGACGGGATGCCGAACGTGGCGCTGGAGGCGGCGGCGCTCGGGGTGCCGCTGATCTGCTCGGACGCGGGCGGCCTCGCGGACGTGGCGGACGACGCGATCGGCTTCGTGTTCCCCGCGGGCGACCCGCACGCCTGCCGCGAGGCGATCGACCGGGCGGCCCGCGCGAGCGACGAGGAGCTGGCGGCGCTGGGCGCGGCGGGCGCCGAGCGGATCGCCCGCGACTTCACCCCCGCCGCCGAGACCGCCGGGTACCTCGCGGTCCTCGGCGAGGTGCGTTGATCGCCTGCTACGCGGCCGGCGGCGGGCTCGGGCACCTCACCCGGCTCCGCGCCTACCTGCACACGCTGGCGGTGGACGACGAGGTCGTGGTCCTGTCGGACTCGCCGTTCGCCGCCGACCCGCGCGTCTCGTCCGGCTGGACGGTGCGTCCCGCGTCCACCCGCCTGGCCGCGCTCGCGCCGGACGAGCTGGTCGTCGACGCCTTCCCGGCCGGCCTCAAGGGCGAGCTGGCCCGGCCGCCGGCCGGGATCCGGGTCACGCACCTGGCGCGGCTGCTGCGCTGGGACGCCTACCTGCCGCTCCTGCCCGCCGACCCGCCCCGCTTCGACCGGACGTTCGTCCTCGAACCCCTCGACCCGGCCCACGAGGCCCACCTCCGCGCGGTGTCCGCCGAGATCGCGCCGCTCGCGTTGACGGACCCGCCGGCCGGGACGCTCGACGTCCGCGGCTGGCTGGTCGTCCACAGCGGCCCCGACGACGAGACGCTCGAACTCCTCGCCTACGCGCGGGACATGGCGGCCATGGAGGGCGCGGACCCTCCGCTGACGCTCGTCTCGCCGCACCGCCCGGACGGCCTGCCCGCCGGGGTCGTCCACCTGGACGCCTACCCCGCGGGCCCGCTCGGGCCCGGCGTCGAGCGGATCGTCACCGCCGCCGGGTTCAACGCCGTCCGGCAGTACGCGCCCTGGCGGGACCGGCACCGGGTGCTGCCGTTCCCGCGCACCCTCGACGACCAGTTCGCCCGCGCCGCCCGCGTCAGAAGTACTTCGAGGTGAGGTCGCCGGTCGGCCAGGTCTTCACCGCGTTCGCGGCCTTGTGCAGCGCCGGGTCGATGTCGCCGTAGCTCGGCGCGCTGCCCTCCTGCCGCTGGTCGAACAGCGCCGCCCAGGCGAGGCCGTCGTTGCGGCGGACGAGCAGCGTGCTCGTCCCGGCGAGGCTGCCGTCGTGCCAGGTGTTCATGCCGGTGCCGCCGGTGACGGGCCGGACCATCCAGCCGCAGCCGTAGTACCAGCCGCTGCTGTTGATCCCGGTCTCCGGCTTGGTGAACGCCCGCTTGATCGACGCGGCGGTCAGCACGCTCGTGCCGCCGTCGTAGATGCCGGCGAACCGGGTCAGGTCCATCGCGGTGGCGAGCCAGCCGCCGTGCGCGTCCATGTTCTCCAGGTTGAAGGCGCCGTAGGGGGTGGACACCTTCTTGCCGCTGTTGTCGAACACGGTCGGGCCCGTGTAGCCGGAGTAGTAGTGGGGCTCGCCGCTCGCCTGGGTGAGCGTGTGGCCCAGCTTCATCCGCTTGATGCCGCGCGGCGTCAGGACGGCCTTCTGCACGTACGATGCGTAGCTCAGCCCGGTGACCTTCTCGATGATGCGGCCGAGCAGCATGAAGCCGTAGTTGGAGTAGGCGTACTTCGTGCCCGGCGCGTGGTCGAGCTTGTGCGCCGACACGTACTTCATGATGTTCGCCTGCTTCACCGGCAGCGCGATGCCGAGCGCCTTGGCGATCGCCGCGTCCTGGAACATCGGGTCGGGCGAGATGTCGCGGTCCCAGCCGCCGAGGTGCTGCAGCAGCCGCAGGACGGTGACGTCCTTCAGCCGCGGGTCGGCGGCGGTCGACAGCCCGAGCAGCGTCGCGGCGCGGTCGGTGAGCTTCAGCTTCCCGTCCTGGACGAGCCGCAGCACCGCCGTCGCGGTCACCGGCTTGCTCAGGCTCGCGACGCGGAACGGCGACGTCGGCTGCGTGGTGAAGCCGGTGCTGGAACTCCACGTGTATCCGCGCGACAGCACCAGCTTGCCCTTGCGGACGACCGCGAGCTGCCCGGAGGAGATGTTGCGGGCCTGCATGAAGCTCTTCATCGTCGCGTCGAAGCTCCCGAGGCCGGCGAGCGCCGTCCCGGTCACCCGCCACGACCGCGTCGCGGCGGCCTGCGCGGCGGCGGCCTGCGCCGTGCGCGGCGAATCGTCGGACGAGCAGCCCGTCAGCAGCGCCGGCACCGCCGCGCCGAGGCCGGCCAGTCCGGCGGCCTTGCCGAAGTCGCGCCTGGTTACCGCCGCCATTGGTGTCCCCCACAGAGATCCGCTGCCTGGAAAGTCGGCTTCGGATACTAATGGTGGCCGATCTCCGCGATGACCGGCGGGCGGGCGGAGTTGATCAGTTGTTGACCGGGAGCCGGAGGTCGAACTCGACCTCGACCTCGTCGGCGAGGCGGAGCGCGCCGAAGAACGCCGAGAACGGCTTGATCCCCCAGCGGGTCTGCTGCACCGTCGCGCCGCCGCGCAGCCGGTCACCGTCGAGCTCGGCGCGGACCCTGACGGGCTTCGTCCGGCCCATGATGGTCAGGTCGCCCTCGACCTCCCCGGCCTCGGTGCGGACCGCGGTCGCGGTGAAGGTGATCTCCGGGTGGTGGCGGGCCTCCAGCACCTTGCGAAGGTTGTCGCCGATGTCCAGCCGGTCCTTCTCCGACAGCGGCTTCACGCCGCCGGTGCCCTCCCGGACCTCCAGGCCGTCCACCACGACGACCACCTTCCCGGACGACTCCGACAGCGGCTCGCGGACCGTCGCCTCCGCCGTCCAGTTGGTCGCCTCGATGGTCAGGTCGTGGCCGGCGCGCCGGCCGAGGCCGCTGCGGCTCGTCCGGAGCAGCAGCCGCCCGTCACCGGGGCCCAGCTCGTAGGTTCCCTCTCGAACGGTCATGCCCTCACACTGCCATGCGGGCCCGCGCGGCCCCGCCGAGGGGCTACAGGCAGGTCACCTCGGGTTGCGGACGGTACTCGGTGTGGAACTTCTCCCGGCGGACCTCGCGGCCGGCGGAGAGCAGCGTCCGCCACACGTCGATGCTGAAGCCCTTCCGGCCGGCCATCGGGACGCACCGGTGCCCGCGCCCCACGCCCGTCTCGTACGGCGAGAACCCGTACCGCTTCGACGTCTTCGACCGGACCTCGTACCGGCGGTGCCCCCACAGGCTCACCGTCAGCGAGTCCCCCGTGTAGCCGACCTGGATGCGCACCGGCGCGCCCGTGTCGTTCCGCCAGGTGAAGTCGAGGTTCGGATAGGCCACCGCCGCCTCGCGCCCCTCCGGGTACTCCGGCATCCACATGGTGTGCGCGCGCGCCTTCCGGATGTCCAGGCCCGCCCGGAACACCGCGTTGAACAGCGTCGTGGACACCTGGCAGATGCCGCCGCCCACGTCCTTCACCAGCCGCGACCCCATGATCGCGGGCGCCGGGACGTACCCGCGGCCCCGCGTCCGCGGCCCCACGACCCGGTTGAAGGAGAACGTCGCGCCCGGGCGCACCACCCTCCCGTCGAGCAACCGCGCGGCCAGCTCGATGTTGCGGACGCGCGGCTGCCCCGGCTGGAACCGCGTCGTGTAGGACGCCATCGGCATCCCTGACCGCGAGGCCGCGTCGGGCCGCGCGGAATCACCGGGAGCCGCCCCCTCGGCGACCGACGCGCCCGACTTGCGCGGAGCCCACAGGTACACGCCGAGCAGCAGCCCCGTGGCGGCCAGCGCGCCGACCGCGAACGGCCACCAGCGCCGCACGCACTCCCCGAGGCCCGGCTCGCTCCCCGACGCCCGTCCGTAACGCCTCCGCCGGGTCCGTACCAACGATCACACCCCCCGAGGATCCCGGGCGATCTCGCCCGTCAGGATCCTGGCACCGCACCCTCCTCCCCTCTCCTGGCCGACACCCCCGCCTTTGCCGGAACAACACGAACACGAGCCCCGAAGTCGAAGCTGCGCGGTGCGCGGGAGCTCGGGCGCGGTGCGCGGGAGCTCAGGCGCGGTGCGCGGGAGCTCAGGCGCGGTGCGCCGGAGCTCAGGCGCGGTGCGCCGGGCATGCCGACCGCCCGGCCGGTGGCGCGGAACCGGCCGGGCGACGGCGTCTGTGATGGGGGTGCCCCGTCAGCGGGCGCGGGCGCCCTCACGCAGGCGTTGCGGGTCGATCTCGCGGCCCGGGCGCCTTCGCAGGTACTCGGCCTCCAGCTGGGCCATCCGCTGGGTGTGCTCGCCGTAGGCCTGGTCGGCGGCGTGCCGGAGCGCGTCCATCCGGGTCTCGTAGAGATGCCCCAGCTCACGGAGCAGGTCGTCGTCGGTGAGATCGGCGGGGCTGACTCCCATCGCCATGTGCGGTACCTCCTCCAGCGGTTCGCGGGCGTCCGTCTCCTACCCGGTCGGACGACCATGAACCGCGGGTCTTGCGCGTCCGGGGTCACCTACCTAGCGTTTGCTTTATGACTGAGACGAGCGGTCCCCTGGTCGGCCACGTCCACTCCGACGACATCCCCTGGGTCACGATCGGCCCGGTCGGCCTCCAGGTCCTGAGGGTCTCCCCCGACACCTGGGTGGTGCGCAACCGCTTCGAGGCGGGCTTCCAGCTGCCCACCCACAAGCACACCGGCGGCGTCCACGCCTACACGTTCTCCGGACGGTGGCGCTACAAGGAGTACGGCATCGACTACAACGCCGGGACGTTCATCTACGAGCCGCCCGGCTCCGTCCACACGCTCACCATCGAGGAGGACAGCGACATCCTGTTCATCCTCGAAGGCGCCTTCATCGAGTACGACGCCGAGGGCAACATCACCGGCGTCACGGACGGCGAGTCGACGCTCAACGCCTACTACGCCATGTGCGACGACGCCGGGATAGCGAGACCGCAGGGCATCCTGTCGTGATCCCGGACGGCTTTCCGGACGGGTTCTACGCGCACGGGCATCCGTACGGGCTGTACGAGGCCGTACGGGCGGAGGGCGGGCTCGTCCGGCATCCGTCGCTGCCGCTGTGGGTGGCGGGGTCGCACGCGGCGGTGCACGCGGTGGCGAGCGACCCGGCGGCGTACCGGTCGGGCGACGGCATCCTGATCGACGAGATCGGCGTCCTGTTCGACACACCGCCGACGATCATGCACACCGACCCGCCCGAGCACGGCCGGTACCGGGGGCTGGTCGCGCCCGCGTTCCGGCCCTCGGCGATGCGGCGGCTGGAGGGCGCGGTCCGGGAGCGGATCCGGGCGCTGCTGGAGCCGGTGGAGGCGGGCCGCCCGTTCGACGTGGTCGCGGAGCTGGCCGTCCCGCTGCCGCTCCAGGTGATCTGCCTGCTGCTCGGCATCCCGGAGGACGACTGGCCGCGGTTCTTCCGCTGGTCGGAGTCGATCATCCCGGGGGCGGCGCCGGAGCTGTCGGACGAGGAGCGGGCCGCGCTGCGGATGGAGGCCGGCGTCTACCTGGTCGAGGTCTCCAACGAGCGGCGGGCCGCGCCGCGCGACGACGTGATCTCGCAGCTCGCCCAGGCCGAGGTGGACGGCGACCGGCTCACCGACATCGAGATGGTGATGTTCCTGATCCAGCTGCTCGTCGCCGGGAACGAGACCACCCGGCACGCGATCTCGGGCGGGCTGCTGGCGTTCGCGGAGAACCCGGACCAGTGGGAGGCGATGAAGCGGCCGGAGGCGATGCCGACGGCCATCGAGGAGATCCTGCGCTGGACGTCCCCGGTCGTCTACTTCCTCCGGACCGCGACACGCCCGGCCGTCCTGGCGGGCAGGAAGCTGGAGGCCGGCGACCACATCATGCTCCTGTACGGGTCGGCGAACCGCGATCCGGAGGCGTTCGGGCCTGATGCCGACCGTTTCGACGTCACTAGGCGCCCCGACGTGCCGGGACTGGCGTTCGGGTACGGCCCGCACTTCTGCCTCGGCGCGGCGCTCGCCCGGATGGAGATGCGGCTCGTCCTCGAAGAGCTCCGGTCCCGGTACGGAACCGTCACGGCCACCGGTTCACCGGTCTACAACGGCTCGCCGGTGGTCGTCGGGCTCCGCGGCCTCCCGCTCGCGTTCGCCTGAGGACCGGCTCCCGGCGGCCCGACCCGCTTCTCGCGGCCGGCCGCCGGAGCCGGTCGCGCGGCGCCCGGCCGCGGTTACAGCCGCCTGAACCTTCGCCGAACTCCCGGCACCCGTCAGGCTTCCGGCCGGAAGACCGCGAGCGCCTTCGCGTGCTTGCCGAACCGGATCCCCGGGGGCATCGGCGACACCTCGCCGTCCCGAGCCAGCCGGAGTTCGTCACACTCCGTGAGCACCTCCAGCCCGCCGGCGTGCCACCCCCGGAAACCGGGCACCACGTGCAGGTGCCCGGCGAGGACCGCGGCGACCGCCCGGACGCGGGGCATCCGCCGCCCGGAGGAGACCATCCGGACGTCGAGGCGCCCGTCGTCGAGCCGCTCCCGCCACGTGGGCGCGGCGCCGTGCGAGCCGAACACGCCGTTCCCGACGAACGCCAGCCAGACGTGCCGCCGGTGCCCGTCCACGACGGCCTCGACGGGCTCGGAGTGCCGCAGCGTCCGGACGGCGGCGATCGCCAGCGCGGGCCACTTGCCGAGCCGCTTCTCCAGCCGCTCGCGCCGGTCGACCAGCTCGGTGTAGGCGCCGAAGCTCGCCGTGTTCAGGAACAGCCGCTCACCGCCCCGGCGGGAGCCGGTCCCGGCGGGCGCGGCGTAGGCGACGTCCACGCGGCCGATCCGCCCCGCCCGGTACGCGGCGATCGCTTGCGCGGGCGACTCGACGCCGAGCGCGCGGGCGAAGTGGTCGAGCGTCCCGCCCGGCACGACCAGCAGCGGGACGTCGTGGTCAAGCGCGGCGCGCGCGGCCGCGTTGACGGTGCCATCGCCGCCGACGACCGCGAGCACGTCGGCCCGCGCGGCGGCCTCCGCGCACGCCTTCTCGAGGTCCTGGCCGGGCTCCAGCATGACGATCTCCGCCGCCGGGAGCTCGCGCTCCAGCAGGCCGGACGCCATCTCCGCGCTGCCCGGCAGGATCCCGCGGGTGGCCTCGCCGCCGCCGCCCGAGCCGGGGTTGACGACCGCGACGACGCCGCGCCCGTCATCGGTGACCTGGACGTCCTCGCCCTCGGCCCGGGTCACGCGGGCCACCGGAGGGCGCGCCGGCCACACCAGCCGCGTGCCGAGCCCGGCCAGCGCGCCGATGCCGAGGCCGGCGAGCACGTCGCCGGGGTAGTGCGCGCCCGTGTAGACGCGGGCGAACGCGACGGCGGCGGCGGTCGCCGCGACCGGCGCCGCCACCGCGGCCGGGGCCTCCAGCGCCACCCCGGCCGCGAACGCGGCGGCGGACGCCGAGTGCCCGGACGGGAAGGCGTGCGAGGTCGGCAGCTTCCACCGGATCCGGATCGGCGGCACCAGGTCCACGACCGGGCGCGCCCGGCGGAACGCCTGCTTGCCCAGGATGTTGACCATCGGGCTCGCCACCCCGATCGCGATCGAGCCGCGCAGCGCGGCGCGCCGCAGCCGGGGCCGCCGGGTGAGCCCGAGCGCCGCCGCCGTGGTGAACCACAGCACGCCGTGGTCGGCCGTCCTCGACAGCCGGGGCAGGACGTACTCCAGACCGGGCAGCCGGGCCGCGGCGACCCGGTCGAACGCCCACCGGTCGGCGCGTCCCAGCCGGCCGAGCAGCGCCCGGTAGGGGGCGCGGGCGGTACGGGCGGACGGGGGGCGTCCGGGCGAGCGCAGCACGGGGAGTGATCGAGAATGGTTGGACCGCATGCCCGGGGTATCCCCAGGGGCGACGACAAGATTCCGTAATGATCTCAGTTCGGGGGTCACATGCGGGTGAACGTCACCGACACATCATCGACTGCAATAGGCTTCCCGGCATGAGTCACCCGCAACGGCTCGGTTCATCGGGTGGCGAGTCGGTCGGCACGATCGCGGAGTCTCCTCACGTGAACGAGACGCTGGCCGCCTACGCCGCACGGTACGGATTGAGGCAGAGCGCGGCGCGCCCCCCGCTGCGCAAGTACATCCAGAGCGTCTGGGCCAGGCGCAACTTCATCTGGGCGTTCGCCTCGGCCAAGAACATCTCGATGTACACGGACTCGAGGCTGGGTCAGGTCTGGCAGCTGCTGACCCCGATCCTGAACGTCTCGGTCTACTACCTGATCTTCGGCGTCCTCCTCAACACCAAGCGCGGCGTACCGGACTTCATTCCCTTCCTTGTGACGGGCGTGTTCATGTTCGGGTTTACACAGCGCTCGATCACGTCGGGCTCCAAGTCCGTCGGGGACAACCTGTCGCTGATCAGGGCGCTGCACTTCCCGCGCGCGACGCTGCCGCTCGCCATCGCGACCGTGGAGTTCCAGCAGCTGCTGCTCTCCCTGATCGTGCTGCTCGGCATCGTTTTCGCGTTCGGCGAGCCGATCAGCGTGCAGATGGTGATGTTCGTCCCGGTCCTGCTGCTCCAGCTGATGTTCAACGTCGGGATCAGCATGGTGATGGCCCGGCTCGGCGCGTTCAACCGGGACGTCAGCCAGCTCCTGCCGTTCATCATGCGGACCTGGCTGTACCTGTCCGGCGTGATCTTCAGCCTGCCGGACCTGCTGCACCGCAGCCACGCGCTGAAGACCCACCCGTGGATCGGGGACATCCTCAAGGCCAACCCGGCCTACGTGTACGTGGAGCTGAGCCGGCACCAGCTGCTCGGCGAGTACCGCCACTTCGTGAACACCAAGCTGACGGAGACCACCGGCCAGCTGTGGCTCTACGCGGGGATCTGGTCGGCCGTCGCGCTGATCGGCGGGTTCCTGTTCTTCTTCAGTGCCGAGGAGCGTTACGGCCGTGGCTGACACCAAGGTGCGCGGCGGGACGGCCATCGACGTCGACCCCACGCGCGAGCCGATCGTCGTCGTCGACGACCTGCACATCATCTACCGCGTGTACGGCGCGGGCGGGAAGGGCAACGCCGCCAGCGCGTTCTCCCGGGTGCTGCGCCGCAAGAACCGTCCTTCGATGAAGGAGGTCCACGCGATCAAGGGGCTGTCGTTCGTCGCGTACCGCGGCGAGGCGGTCGGGATCATCGGGACCAACGGCTCCGGCAAGTCGACGCTGCTGAAGGCCATCGCGGGCCTGCTGCCGCCGCACAGCGGCGCGGTGTACACCGACGGCCAGCCGTCCCTGCTCGGCGTGAACGCGGCGCTGATGAAGGACCTCACCGGCGAGCGCAACATCGTCCTCGGCTGCCTGGCGATGGGCATGACCCCGACGGAGACGAAGGCCCAGTACCAGAAGATCGTCGACTTCGCGGGGCTCAAGGAGGGGTTCATCCAGTACCCGATGCGGACGTACTCGTCCGGCATGGGGGCGCGGCTCCGGTTCGCGATCGCCGCGGCGAAGACCCACGACGTGCTGCTGATCGACGAGGCGCTCGCCACCGGCGACGCCAAGTTCAAGCGCAAGAGCAAGAAGCGGATCGAGGAGCTGCGCAAGGAGGCCGGCGCGGTCTTCCTCGTCGCGCACCAGCTGGACACGGTCAAGGAGATGTGCGACCGCGTCATCTGGATCGACGAGGGCCGGATGCGGATGGACGGCGATCCGGAAGAGGTCATCGCAGCCTACAGCGAGGCCGCCGGGAAGTGATCCGGGTCACAGCCTGGGCGGCTGTGACCCGCGCGGCCGGGCCGTCCCCGGACCGGTTCGTCACCGGGTTCTCTATGGGCGGGGTCAAGACCTGACCCGCCTGATAGAGATGGAGTGACAACTGATCCTTTGACGAGGAGGTCGCCATGGCCGGCCGGCCACCGCTTCCGCACGAGCACCTTCCCGAGGTCCCGTCGTTCACCGTGACCAGCGATGACGTCGCCCACGGCGAGCGGCTCGACGACAAGCACGTGTTCGACGACTGGGGGTTCAGCGGCGGCAACCAGTCCCCGCACCTGCGCTGGTCCGGGTTCCCGCCGGAGACCAAGAGCTTCGCCGTGACCTGCTACGACCCGGACGCCCCGACGGGCAGCGGGTTCTGGCACTGGACGCTGTTCGACATCCCTGCGGACGTCACCGAGCTGCCGACGGGCGCGGGCACCGCCGACTCCAAGATCGGGATCCACGCCCGCAACGACTACGGGAACAAGGAGTTCGGCGGCGCCGCGCCGCCGCCCGGCGACCCGCACCGGTACGTGTTCACGGTGCACGCGCTGGACGTGGAGTCGCTCGGGATCGACTCGGACGTCTCTCCGGCCGTGGCGGGCTTCAACATCACCGCCCACACCCTCGCCCGCGCGACGATCATCCCCGAGTACGGCGTCTGACGTCCCTCTGAGGCCGTCCCTCTGAGGCCGTCCCTCTGAGGCCGTCCCGCTCTGGCCGTCCCGTCCGCCGGGGCGGCCTCAGGAGGCGCCGACCAGCATGTCCCCCATGGCCGTCCGCCGGTACAGGACGGAGCGGCCGCTGCGCTCGCGGGTGACGAGGCCGGACGCGCGCAGCACCGCGAGGTGGTCGCCGGCCCCGCCGAGGCTCACCCGGAGCCGGGCGCTGAGCCAGGTCGTGGTGGCGGGCTCGGCGAGCGCGCGCAGCAGGTCGGCGCGGGTGCGGCCGAGCAGCCGGGCGAGCGCGTCGTCGTCCCGCGGCACCCGCCCCTCCCGCCCCTCCCACAGGGCCGCCACTCCCCTGGCCCGGTACATCAGCGTGTACGGCCAGTTCCGCTCCAGCGCGACGCCGAGTTCGGAGAACACGGTCGGGACGAACATCAGCCCGGCGCCGTCCAGCCGGTAGGCGCCCTCGTCGGGGATGTCCACCTCGATCATGCCGCCGCGCCACCGGACCTGCCGGGACAGGCCGTCGAGGGCCTCCGCCCAGCCGTAGGCGGCGAGCCGTCCCGCGCGGTGCACGATGTCCTGTTCCAGGATCGCGCGCAGCACCGGCCAGTCGGGTTCGACGAGCGCCGCCCACGCGGCCTCCAGCGCGTCGCTGAGGCGCCGCACGACGTCGGGCGCGTGCAGGACCGCCCGGACGTCGTCCGGCGGCGTGGGAAGGCCGTCGAGGTTGCGGGCGATCTCCTCGCGGGCCTGGGAGTCGGGCGTGGCGCGGGCGACGGCGAGCTGCTCGGCGACCGTGAGGTTCGGGCGGCCCGGCGGCGGCTGGACGAAGTCCGCCATGTACCCGTGGCGGCGCCGCAGGAACGCCAGCGCCCGGACGGCCGGGTCGGCGGCGATCGACGCGTAGCGGGGGCGCGCCCGCTCCACCCACGGGCCCACCGGGCCGGCCGGCACGCGCCCCGCCGCGAGGCCGAGCGCGGTGATCGTCTCGTGGAGCGGCGCGATGCCGAACCGGCTCGCCGCGAGGTCGCCGGGCCCCACCTCGATCCGGTACATGTTTCGCTCCTCCCCGAAACATTATCCAGGCCGGTCCCGCCGCCCGAGTCTGGTCGCCATGACGGCATCCACCGCTCCCCCCGGCCCCGCCGCGCCGGCGGCGTCCGCGCGCTACCGCGACGTCTTCGGCGTCCCCGAGTTCCGCACGCTGTTCGGGCTGCAGACGCTGCAGGTGACCGGCGACTCCGTCCGGATGATCGCGCTGTCGGTGCAGACGTTCGAGCGGACCGGGTCCGCGCTCGCCGCGGCACTGGTGTTCTGCGCGGGCATGCTCCCCTACGCGGTGGGCGGCGCGCTCCTGCTCTCGCTCGCCGACCGCGTCCCGATGCGGCGGCTGCTCACCGGGTTCCACCTGCTGCGCCTCGCGGTCACGGCCGTCCTGGCGTGCGGCGCCGTCCCGCTGCCGGGGACGATCGCGCTGATCACCGTGCTCGGGCTGGTGGCGCCGGTCGGCGGCGCGGCCGTGCAGGGCCGGCTGCCCGCGCTGCTGCCCGGCGACGGCTTCGTGCTGGGCCGGTCGCTGTTCACGATGACGTCCGCCGGGGCGCAGATCACCGGGCAGGCCGCCGGGGGCCTGCTGCTGGCGGCGCTGTCCCCGG
>NZ_JBEYYT010000052.1:0-36442 GCF_040645715.1 Spirillospora sp. NPDC046719
CGCGGCGCCGGGCGCCCCCTGCGACGCGCCCGCCCTCAGGTACTGGACGAGCGCGCTGGTCATGGCCGCGATGCAGCAGCACACGAAGCCCAGCATCCAGCCCACGGCGGCGCCGGCCGAGCCGTCCAGCCCGTACCCGGCCAGCGCGCCCCCGCCGGCCGCGGCGACGAGCCATCCCGATTGCCATCGTCCCGGTGTTCCCACGGCGCTCTCCATCCCCGTCCGGCCGCGGCGCGTCGCGCGCCCCGCGGGCCGGGCGTCCGGTGCGGAGCCCCACTCCCTCACCAAGCACGGTACAGCGACGTACATACAATCGCCATACAATTGATGTGTGATCCATGGTGATACGTCGGTTGCCTGATGGCGAGAGTCATGCGAACTTGAGATCGGCAGGGTTTCCCCGGACGATGACCGGGAAAACATGCACCTACACCCTGTATCCGGGGCATGGAAACGACGGCGGAACGCCGCACCGGCACCCATGCCCCGCACGCCGTCCGGCACGGCCGGTCCGGATAGGAGAGAACCGCTCATGCCGAACCCCCGAGCAGCCTCCGACACGCCGGGCGAAGCGGCGCCCCGAGCCGAGGGCGTCCCGCAGAACGAGCGGGTGACGCTGAACCTCACCGGCAAGGCCGTCCAGGCGCTCCAGCGCCTCCAGGACATGACCGGCTACAACAAGACCGACTGCATCAACCGGGCGCTCATCATCGCCGCCGAGGTCGAGCGCATGTCCCGCGAGCCCGGCGCCGTCTACTGGCGCGAGACCCCCGCCAGCGACCTCATGCTCGTCCGCTTCGTCTGACCCCGCCCGCCCGGCCCGTCAGGACCCGGGCCGCCCGCCGTCCGGTGCTTCCTCGGGCGGAGGGCTCTCCACGGGCGGTCGACCCGGCGCGCGCATGACCTGGTCAGGGACCTTCCCGTCGTTGTAGTGCAGCCGCGTCCGGTCCGCCGGCCAGACCGTCGCGGTGAGGCGGAACGCGTCGCCCTCGGCGGAGTAGGCGGTGCGGATCGCCTCGAAGACCACGTCGGCCGCCGAGTCGCCCAGGCCGAAGAAGCGCTTCTCGTTGCCGTCGGGGACCCGCGCGCGGATCTCGTCGTGGAAGCCGACCTCCTTGTAGCCGAGGGTCTCGCCGAGGTAGCCGACAGCGCCCTGCGGGATGTCGGTCGGTTCGAGCAGCCGGGGCACCCCGCCGGTGGCGAACCGCAGCGGGTAGAACGAGGTCTGCAGCGCCCACGGCCGCTCGTCGACGGAGATCTCCTGGTGCCGGGAGACGAACGTCTCGCCGTGCTCGGCCTGGAGGTACCGGGCGATCAGCTGGGTGCCCTGCTGGATCTCCACCTTCACCGGTGAGACCGTCACGTCCTGGCCGGCGGGGATGAACGCGCCCCGCGGGGCCGGTCCGGTCGTGACCGCATGCGGACGGTCACGACCGGCCGGGCGGATCAGTACTCGCGGAGCGCGTCGAAGAGTCCGTCGCGCGCCCCCGGCTCGCGGGTGACCGGCGGGAGCGTCGCCGAGCGCCGGACGAGGTCCGCCAGCTCGGCGGGCCTCAGCAGCACGCCGCCGCCGAGTTCGACGGCGTCCTTCAGAACGGTGCGCTCGCCGGGGCGGCCGGAGACGTATCCGCCGATCCTCCAGCCGTGCCACTCGTCCCAGACGAGCGCCCTGTCACCCGACCGGATGGTGGCGTCGACGGGGCCCTTGGGATCGAGGTGGCTCGGCCCGAGCGCGATCCCCTGGGCGGCGAGCGCGTCCATGACGGTCGCGACGTAGCCGTGCGCGGCGTCGACCTCCGGGTCCTCGTGGTGGGCGAGAGTCGTGGTGACGGACATTGCGGTCCTTTGTGGTCGTTGGTTGATGGTCGGGCCGATCAGGTTCAGGATCCGCGGTTCCAGACCTCGGCGGGCACCTCTCCGGCGATGAACCGGATTCTGTTGTTGCCCGGCTTGTAAACGGTGATGGTGAGGCGGAAGGGATCTCCGTGCTGATCGTAGGCAGTGCGCCTGTGCTCGATGACGGCGAGGCTGTCCTTCGACAGGCCGAAGAAGGCGAGTTCCTCGGACGTGGGAGGCCGAGCATCGAACTCGTCCACGTAACCGGTCTGGTCGTGGCCGCAGTCTCGCAGGTAGGCGACGGTGCCCTCACGGATATCCTCCGACTCCAGGAGCCGGGGCGCCTTGAGTGCGAGCGTCAGCAGGAAGTAGGACCGCTGCAACGAGTTCGGGTCCTTGTCGTCGTCGCTCGCGTCGTTGCCCTCCCTTTCGTCGGCGGACCGTTTCGGCAGGATGAACCGCTCCTGCGACCGGCAGACCACCTGGGGACGCTGTTCGCCCGGGCCAGGGACGGGAAGCCCGAACGCCTTCATCTGGCTGTCCGTCGCCCTGCTGATGGACACGTCCGGGGGTGAGGCCCACGCCCGCAGATCCTGGCGCTCCATCTCCGCCATGAAGGCCCTGCCCTCGCCGCCACCGAAGGCGCGTCCGGGCGCCTCGCCGCCCAGGTCCGTGTCGTTCAGCGTGATGACGAACGGGCGGGCGGGCTCCACGACGTAGGTGCCCTTGTGGCGGACGGTCTGCACCCGGCCGCCCTTGCGCAGTTCCTTGACCGCCTGCTTGACGGTGTTCGGCGACACGTCCCAGCGCTCGGCCAGTTCCTGTTCGGTCGGCAGCCGGTCGCCGGGCGCCAGCTTCCCCGTTTCGATCTGGGCCTGGAGGTCGCGCGCGATCTCCATGTACTTGGGGCTGGTGGCTGCCATGGCGACCCCTCATTGCAATGACTCTGTTAGGACGGTTTTTTGGGAAGTAGTTCCGACAATCAGGTTTTGCCCGTCGATAGACCGGTTACACCATCAGTAGGGGCAGAAGCCGAGTAGCTGGCTCAGACAGTTGAACCGGTCTGATGCTACCGAGCGGATCACTGGGCCACCCAGGGATCTGTCCAGTTGGACAGCTGGTCGGGTTCACCAGTCGAACGTCCACTGGGAAGGAGCGCCCGAAATGGCCATCAGTCTCACCGTCTACCTGTGGATCCTCATCCCGCTCACGGTCTTCGTGGCACTCGTCCTCTCGATCGTCCTGGCCGGCCGGAGGTTCAACGGCGCGGTGTTCCGGTCGTCCGACGCGCCCGCCACGAGCCGCCGGGGCCTGTTCGTGAACGTGGTCCCGCCGACCGACCGGCCCGCCGCGGCCCCCTCTGGCAAATGAGTCACCGTCACCGCCCGGACGGGGTGCGGAGCCGAGGAGGCGTCGAGATGGAACGGAGCCGGGCGGTATCGGCCGGGACGGCGCCGCGCGGGCGGCGGACCGTACTGGACGAGCACCCCACGCCGGGCGCACACCCCCGGCTGGTGCTCGTCCGAATGCCGGCGGAGGACGGCGTGTTCGCTGCGGCAACTCAACGAGCCGCAGAAGGCGCCCAGGCCGGGCGCGGCGCGGGGACCCGGGCAACCGCCCGTACGGAAGCGGTGGACGCCTGGAGTGCCGTGGGTTCCGTGGCCGCCGGTGTCGCGGTCCTGGTGATCGCGATCGGGCTGGGGCGCCGGACCGGCGCTCCGCCCGGGGTGACCGCGGCCTGGTCGGTCGCGGCCTGCTCCGCCGTCGCCATGACCGGACTGGCCGCCGCGGCGCGGGCACGCAGAGGCGAGGCGCTGGCGCGGTTCGGGGTGGGGTGAGGGCGGTCGTTCGAACGGACGAGTGTCTTTTCGCTCCTGACATCCGGTCAGGTGGATATTTCAACAAAACCGGCTAAAGCGGTGGCGGATTTCGGGCGCCGCCGCCACCATGGTTCGCGCACGGCACGCGTGAGGTTCCCGCGCGCCGTGGACCCGCAGCCGAACGACCGGAGTGATCGCATGCCTGTCCGACCCTGGAGTCCCGAGGACCTCGGGCGTCCCACGGACGGATCCTGGGCCGACGTCGCGTTCGGGCTGGGCGAGATCTACGAGGACGAGGGCGACCTCGGGCAGGCCGCCGACTGGTTCCGGCGGGCCGCCGAGTCCGGGCACGACGCGGCGGCGCTGCGGCTCGGCGCGGTGCTCGGCCGGATGGCCGACGACGGCGCCGACGGGTCCGCCGAGGACCTGCTCGCCGAGGCCACCCGCTGGATCAGCGGCGCCCAGGACATCGCCACCCCGGACGCGATCGAGCTGATCACCGACCTGCTCAACCGGCACCAGCGGCAGGCCGCCCGCCGGGGGCTGGAGCCCGTCGGCCAGCAGTGCTGAGTGGACATTTCCGGCTCCCCGCCGAACCTGATCGTCGCGCCCGCCGTCGGACTCCATGGGACCCGGCCACAGGGAGGGCGAGGAGTTGAGCGGCGACGAGCCCGGCCACGTGCCTCCTGACCACAAGACCACCGTCGAGTTCGCGCGTCCCGCCCGGCCGGCCGAGCCCACCGCGACGCCGGCGGAGACCGGCGAGCCCGAGCCCGAGAGCGCGGACGCCACGGCACCTGACCAGCCCGAACCGGACGATCGGCTGATCGTTGGGCCGCCGCCTGTCGAGGGTCCTGTGGCGAAGCCGGTGCCCGGTGGAGCAGGTGCGGCGTCGACGTGGGAGAAGGGCGTCGCGTGGCTGCGGCGCTTCCCGGTTCCCCTGACGCTGGTCGCCGGGATGCTGGTCATGGCCGTGGCGCTGGGGGCGGTGTCGCTGTTCAGCGGAGGCGGAACGGACGGCGAGGAGGACGTGCCCCGGACGCCGGGCAAGACCCGCGTCCCGGCCTCGGGCCGTCCGTCGGTGGCGACCGGCAGCGGCATCAGCTACAGGCTCGTCCAGCAGGACGACGGCTACTACGAAGGCCGGTTCGTCATCACCAACCGCACCGGACGTCCCATGCGGACGTGGCGGGTGAGCTTCGACGCGCCCGGCGCCGACGTCCGCAGCGTCTGGGACGCCCGGCTCGTCCAGGGCGGTGCCCACCCGGTGATCGAGAACGCCGACGGCGCCGACCCGATCCCGCCCGGCGGCACCATGGACGTCCAGTTCGGCGCGTCCGGCGTCCCGGCGGCGCCGCGCGCGTGCCTGTTCAACGGCGCCGCATGCGGCTTCTGAGCCGCGTACTAGGCTCTCGACCATGCGTATCGCCAGGTTCTCCACCGACGAGGGCATGTCCTTCGGCGTGGTGGAGGAGAACACCATCGCCGCCGTCGCGGCCCACCCGTTCGGTGACCTGACCTTCACCGGGCAGCGCTTCCCGCTCGCCGACGTGCGGCTGCTGGCCCCGATCCTGCCCAGCAAGGTCATCGCGATCGGCAAGAACTACGCCGACCACGCCCGCGAGATGGGCGGCGAGCCGCCCGCCGAACCGGTGATCTTCGCCAAGCCGTCCACGGCGGTGATCGGGCCCGGCGAGGCGATCGCCTATCCGGAGAAGCTCTCCGAGCGCGTCGACCACGAGGGCGAGCTCGCCGTGGTGATCGGCCGCATGTGCCGCGAGGTCCCCGCCGCCCGCGCCGCCGACGTCATCCTCGGCTACACCTGCGCCAACGACGTCACCGCCCGCGACCTGCAGAAGAAGGACGGGCAGTGGACGCGGGCCAAGGGCTTCGACACCTTCTGCCCGCTCGGCCCGTGGATCGAGACCGAGGTCGACCCGTCCGACCTCGCGATCTCCACCACCGTCAACGGGGAGGTCCGCCAGGAGGCGCGCACGTCGCTGCTGCTGCACGACGTCCCCAGCCTGGTCGAGTACGTCAGCCAGGTCATGACCCTGCTGCCCGGCGACGTCATCCTCACCGGCACCCCCGCCGGCGTCGGACCCCTGGAGATCGGCGACGAGGTCACGGTCACCATCGAGAACGTCGGCGACCTCACCAACCGCGTCGTCGCCCGCGACTGACCCCGCTGTCGTACGGCGTCCCTAAGCTGGGGGGCGCCGTACGAAGGGGGAGGTCATGGCGTTCACCGGCTTCAGCGGCGAGGCGTTCGAGTTCTACGAGGGCCTCCTCGCCGACAACAGCAAGTCCTACTGGACGGCCCACCGTCGGGTCTACGACGAGCACGTCCGCGGCCCGATGGCCGACCTGTGCGCCGAACTCGAGGAGGAGTTCGGCGCGGTCAAGCTGTTCCGCCCCTACCGCGACGTCCGCTTCAGCAAGGACAAGACGCCCTACAAGACCCACCAGGGCGGTCACAGCGGCGGCTTCTACGTCCAGATCGACGCCGACGGCCTGATGGTCGCCGGCGGCATGTACGCGCCCACGCCGGAGCAGCTCCGCGGCTACCGGGCCGCCGTCGACGCCGACTCGTCCGGCAAGCGGCTCCAGGCCATCGTGGACGACCTGCGCGCCGCGGGCCTCGAGATCGCGGGGGACCGGCTCAAGACCCGTCCGCGCGGCACTCCCGAGGACCACCCCCGCCTGGAGCTGCTCCGCCACCGCTCCCTCTACGCCCACGAGGGCTGGCCCGCGGAGCCCTGGATGTCGACGCCCGAGGTCGTCGCCCGCGTCCGCGCCGCCTGGCGCCGCCTGCGCCCCCTCGTCGAGTGGGGCGACGAGCACGTGGGCCCGCCCGATTTCAGCCGCTGATCCCGCCCGCCGTGGCAATCGTTTTGGTCGCTGACCCCGGCGTCCTGTATTCTCTTCGAGGCGCGAGCGACCAGCCGGAAACGGCCGGGAAGCCCGTACCGCACTGGGGTATGGTGTAATCGGCAGCACGAGTGATTCTGGTTCACTTAGTCTAGGTTCGAGTCCTGGTACCCCAGCTCCGTCCACTGTCGTGGACAGGCCCCCGTCGTCTAGTGGCCTAGGACGCCGCCCTCTCAAGGCGGTAACGGCGGTTCGAATCCGCTCGGGGGTACATCAGGGAGAACGCGACCGCGGATCCGATCGGACCGCGGTCTTCCGCTTTCCGGGGCCGGGTCACGAGGCCCGCCGCCTGCGGCCGGAGCCGCCGCGGACGCCGAAGACCACCACGGCGAGCGCGACCACGATGATCACCGCGATGCCGTCGCGGCCGGACGCGAACGCGCGGACGGTGCCGGACGTCCTCGACCACAGCCCGTCGTCCGGTGTTCCGGCGCTCGCGCCCATCCAGATCGAGCCGTCGGCGGCGGAAGAGGGGCCCGCCGCCGACGCCCGCACCGTCCGCGGCAGGTCCGGATGCTCGCGCTTCATCCGCTCCGCGCTGACGGGGCTCATCGGGATCCTGCTGAAGTCGACGCCCCCGGTCACCAGCTGCCGGACCACCCGCATGTCGCCCCGGTCGACGGTCTGGGTGTAGCTGAAGTCGCCGTTCTGGATGGAACGGACGTAGGAGTCGTACACCTGCCGGGGCGTCCAGCCGTCCTGGAGCTCCGCCGGGCCGATGTTCCCCGAGCCGATCAGCTTGTCGAACGACGTGCGGTGGCCGTCCTGGTGCCGCTTGCGGATCCATTGCGCGACGATGCGGGCCAGGAACGCCCGGCGGATGGGGGCGTATTCGGGGGCGGTGTTGACGGCCTTGACGATCGCCGGCACGACCATCCGCTGCTCCAGTTGCTCGTTGCGCGCGTCGCTCGCCGGATCGGAGACGCAGGACAGCTTGCCCGCGTTGGCGATGTGCTGCGCCTTGGCCTTCACCGCCAGATCGGCCTTGAGGATGTAGAGGGACGAGCCGTCCACGCGCACTTCGACATCGCCGGGGACGATCCACATGCGGGACGAGTAGCACGCCTTGTCCGAGCCGGCGAGCAGCGCGTCCCAGTACCTCGCGCCGAGGTCGGTCTTCGGGTCCAGCAGCTTTCCCTCGGTCCGTTTCATGAGGTAGTCGGCTTCGAGCAGCGCCTTTCCGGCGTCGGTCCGGCCGAGCGCCGGGTCGATGACGCGGCTCGGCTCGTCGGGGTTGAGGTTCACCCAGAACCTGCTCGGGTCGAGCACCAGCCACGTCCGCAGATCGGCCGTGCTGCTCGTGACCGCGTCCAGGCCGGACGCGAGGTCGCCGCCCGTCCCGGGTGCCGTCGGCCGGCCGGAGAAGGCGTACTTCACGCCGCCCGAACCCGCGTCGTCCGACAGGTAGCGCATCTGCAGGGTGGTGAAGTCGACGCCGCCGAGCCCGCCGCCGGTGAGGCCCTTGACGACCCCGTCGTTCTCCTCCTCGCCGCCGCACCGCCCGGCCATCGGGTACGCCGCCGGTACCGCGGCCCGCCCGCCGCCGAGGGGAATGCCGATCGACCCGGTCTTGCAGCCCACTCCGAGGTTCTTCTTGGCCTTCGCCTCTTCCTCCTTCGGCTTCTTTATCTCGTAGCCGCCGTTCCTGAACGACTGCCGTTCCTTCTGGAGGGCGGAGTCGCGGTTCTTCTCGTCGTCGCCGTGGTTGTACCTGGGGCCGCCGTTCTTGCGCAGCGTCGAGTACTCGCCGTGCTTGGACTTGGGATCGGAGCCGAGGAAGATCGAGCAGCGCTTCTCGCAGTCCTGCCGTTCCGTCTCCAGCGCGTAGACACGGCTCGTCGGGATCCCCTTCTCCGCGAGCCAGTCGTCCACGATCTCCTCGGAGTGCGCGTCCTCCAGCGTTCCGATCTCGACGCGCTCGACGAGGGTGTAGTCCTCGTCGAAGACCAGGAGCGTGATCTTCTCGGGGCGGCCGTTCACCGCAAGGCGCGGGGCGTTCGGCGCGACGGCGTACCGGATCGGGCCGCCGTCGGTCTCGGTGTAGGCGAACGCGGCGATGTTGCGCCCCGGCGACAGCGGGGTGTGGATGGCGAGGTCGCCGGGATCGACGACCTTCGTCGGCGCGTTGTTCTGGGGCGGCGCGATCTTGTCCGCGAGGTGGGCGTCGTACTCCTTGATGTACGCCTTGATCGCCATGCCCTCGGCCGTCGTCCCCCAGGGCACCTTGTTGGCCGAGGGGACGGCCTGCGCTGGGCCGTCCTGAGGCGGGGCCGCGAGTGCGCCGGGCGCGGCGAAGGCGAGCGCGGCGGCGAGCGCGGCGGTGACGGCGGCGCCGCGGCGGGAGCGCTCAGGAAGCCGGTGGCGCATCGTCGCCTCCTGGTCCCTGCTCCTGCGGGGGTGCCGGGCGGGGCGCCGGTGGACGGGGTGGTGGCGGGGCGTTCCACGGGCCGGGCGCGCCATAGGGCGGCCGGGCCTGCGGCGGACCGGCATAAGGCGGCGGACCGGCATAAGGCGGCGGACCGGGATGAGGCGGCGGGCCGTATCCGGGCGGGGGCTGCTGGAAGCCGGGGCCGGGCGGGTACTGCGGAGGCGGGTAAGCCCGTGGCGGTTGGACGGGGTATCCGGCAGGCGGCGCGCCGGGTGGACGCCCCGTCGGCTTCGGGGCCAGGTCGAGGCCGGTGGCCCGCAGGTAGGCGGTCAGGGTCGGGGACGGGCCGGGACCGCTGGACGGGCCGCCCGCCGTCGCGGCACCGCGCTTGTAAGCGGTGGCTGCGGCGGCGGAGAGGGCACCGAGGGCCAGAAGCGCGACGATCGTGACGCCGCCGAGCGAGGTTCCGGTCGAGCAGGTGTGGCCGTGCCCGAAATCGTGCTTCCGCAGGTCGAGGGACGGCTTGTAGTCGTAGCTGACGTCGCAGGCGGACGCGCTCTGCGGCGCGAGCGGCAGCAGGAGCCCGGCGGCGAGGACCGTCCCGGCGGCGAAGCGGAGGGCGCGGCGGGTCATGGCGCCGCCTGCCCGGGATGCGGGGCCGCCGGGGCCGCCGGAGCGGCGGCGGCGCGTGCCTTCAGCCGCATCACTTTCGCGCGCAACGCGTCTCCCTCCTCGCGGGCCGGGCCGTCGGCGTCGTCCATGTGCCGCCAGCGCCAGGCGGCGAGGTCGAGTTGGGCCGCCTGCAGGCGGCTGAGGGCGCGCAGCCCGTTCCATCCGTGCAGGCGCCAGGTGCCGGCAAGGGTCCAGAACCGCAGGGCCGGGTCGATGAGGAACGGCGCCTCCTGCCGGGTGACGGCCGGGCCGGCCGCCGTCTCGGCGGTCACGCCGGCCCGCGCGGCGGCGCCCCTGGCGCGCGTCCCGAGGACCAGCAGCACGGCGGTGACCAGGACGAACGGCGCCTGGGGGAGCAGCCACAGGAACGGCGAGACGATCAGGGTGTCGAACGGGCTCCCGATGTCGACGTGGTCGTGGACGACGTGGGAGAGCCACGCCGACAGGACCTCGGTGGCGATGGCGCCCGTGGACGCGGCGGCGAGGGCGGTCAGGGCGGCGCGCCGCCGCTCGCCGCGCCGCCGCGCTTGGGCGGCGACGCCGATCCCGGCGCCGAGGAGGGCGCCGAACGCCACCTGCCCGCCGAGCAGCCCGACGGACTGCCGGATCCAGTACTCGAAGCCGCCGGTCGCGCCGTTGAACGCGCTGAGCGACCCGTACAGGCGGATGAACAGCACGCTCTCGACGAGGTTGTAGCCGAGGCCGATGGCGGCGCCGACGACGAGGCCGGTCACGGCGTCGGTGAGGCGGTGCCGGAACAGCACCAGCAGCAGGACGACGCCCGCCGCGACCAGCAGCGCGTTCACGACGCCGAGGTGCACGACGACGACGTCCATGACGCGGTACTGGTTCTTGAGCTGCGCGGTCAGCGACGCCTTGCCGCCCTTGCCGACGAACCCGCCGACCGTGCCGAACGCGAGGTTGCTCGCGGCGCGTCCGAGGCCGAACACGATCAGCGCGCCCCAGCCGAACGCGACCAGCAGCATCGCGAGCGGGACCCGGGAGAACCGCTGCCCGTGGTGCAGCAGCCAGAGCACGAACGCGGTGCCGGGGACGCAGGCGAGCGCCTGCGCCGGGTACTCCAGGACGACCACGAGCGGGATGAGGCCGAACGGCCCGAGCATCACCGCGATCGTCGCCCAGGTCAGCGCCCGGGCGCGGCGCTCGTCCGGCCGGGTGACCAGCACGAATCCCTGGACGAGGGCCCCGATCGCGATGCCGGCGAGGACCGTCCAGAACACGGCCCGGGGCGTGCCGAGGAGCCGGCCGACTGATCCTCCGCCGGGCGTCTTCTGGAAGATCGACAGGGTCGGCTCGTCCGGCAGCACGTGCGGGCGGACGAGGTTGAGCAGCAGTTCGAGCAGGTACAGCGCGATGGCCAGCCGGACGACCAGGAGCGCCCGCCCGCGGGCCGCCGCGTCGTCGCGGACGGCCGCCCGGAACGCCGCGAGCGGCGCCGGCGCCGGGGTCGCCGGGGGGACGGCGGTCATGGCGCGCCTCCCGGGATCTGCGGAATGCTCGGCAGGTCCGTCGGGAACGACGGCATCTGCGTCGGGAAGTCCGTGGGGAGCTGCGTCGGCAGGCCGGTCCCGCCGGGCGGGACGCTGGGGAGCGTCGTCGGCAGGTCCGGCATGCTGGGCCGCACCGGGGTCGGCATCGCCGGCATCGTGGGGGTCTGTGGAGCGTTGGCGCCGGTCAGGTCGATGACCAGGGCGGCGGCGAACAGTACGGCGCCGGCGAGCGCGCCCGCCGTCAGGAGCAGCAGCTGCGGGCGGGGCGCGCCGGACGCGCCGGCTTCGCGATTGTCGTTCATCGTCCCTGTCGCTTTGTGCGATGTGATGAGGGCTCGTCGCGCGCCGCGTGCGGGGAGCGTGATCGGCGTCGCGTTCCGTTGCGTATGGATCGGGATCCGGGCGGGGGACTGACGGATCGAAGGGTAGGCACGGCCGGTATACGTCGGGAATACGGCCCGCAGTCGGACGGAGCGGCCGGACGGAGCGGCCGGACGGAACAGCCTCGGCCGCCGAGACGGCCGAGGCTGTTCTCTCTCACGGGCTGGGGACCGGTTCCCGGTCGGGTGCGGGGCGCGCCTGGGCGCGGGGGAGGCGGTCGGGCCACCAGAAGCGGGGGCCGGTGTCGAGGGCCAGCGCGGGGACGAGCACCGGCCGGACGACGAAGGTGTCGAGCAGCACGCCGAGGGAGACCAGCACGCCGATCTCCCCGAACATCGTCACGGGCATGACGCCGAGGACGCCGAAGGTGCTGGCGAGGACGCGGGAGACGAGGAACAGGTTGTAGTCGACGCCGAGCGCGACCATGAACAGGAAGTCCATCAGCGCGACCTGGACGTCCATGGCCGGGAAGCCGAACGCGTGGCGGAAGCGCAGCCACGACCCGTCCAGCGCGGCGAAGTAGGACGCGACGACGGTCGCCATCACCAGCAGCGGGGCGACGAGGGCGCGGAGCAGCGCGATCAGCACGGCCAGCACGACGCCGAGGACCAGCGGGATCACGATGCGGCGGTCGTGGGCCTGCGCGTCGGCGAGGTCGAGTTCGCTCGCCGCGCCGCCGCCGACGAGCGCGCCGGGCGCCGCGCGGCGGATCCGCTCGACGGTCCGCTTGGCGGCGGCGCTGTCGGGCGGGGAGGTCAGGACGACGGCGGTGCGGGTGAGGCGGCCGTCGGTGGACGTCTCGGGCGTCCCGTCCGCGCGATGCCCGGGATCCCGCGAAGGTCGACCGGCCTGCCGCCGACGACCTGCAGCGGGCGGCTCTCGTCGCCGGGGAAGTGCGCGTCGGCAAGGCGCTCGCCCTGCACGGAGCTCGGGGTGGTGGTGAGGAAGTGCGCGCGGTCGAGGCCGGTGTGGATGCCGAGGCAGCCGGCGGCGAGCGCGGCGAGGACGGCCGCGCCGAGCGCCCAGACGAGGCGGGGGCACGCCGCGATGCGGCGGCCGGCGCGGTCCCAGGCGCCGCCGCGCGCGGGCGGCGCGTCGCCGAAGCGCGGGATGCGCGGCCAGAACACCCAGCGGCCGAGGACGACGAGCAGCGCGGGGAGCAGCGTCATCACGACGGCCGGCCCGCCGATGATCCCGATGGCGCCGATCGGCCCGAGCGCGAAGTTGAAGCCCATGCGCGCGGCGAGCAGGCGCAGCAGGCCGAGGCAGACGGTCGCGGCGGACGCGGCGACGGGCGCGGCGGCGCGGCGGAGCGCGACGGCCATCGCCCGGTGCCGGTCCTCGTGGCGCCGGAGTTCCTCGCGGTAGCGGGCGGCGTTGGTCACCTGGAGCGAGATCGCCGCGCAGGCGAGGGGCAGCAGCCACAGGAAGCAGCACGGCGGCGACGAGCAGGACCTGATGAGCAGCAGCGGCTTGTCGACCTTGCGGAACGCGTCGCCCGCGTCGAGCGCCGCGCCTGCCGGTCCCGTCACCTTCACCTGGAGGCCTTGCGGGACGTTCCGCGTCACCGCGTCGCGGACCTTCTCGGCGTCGTCGCTCAGGTGGTCGTCGTCGTGCAGGGGGACGGCCAGCAGGAGCGCGTGGCCGTCGCGCGACTCCTGCGGGGCACCGAGCGGCGCCGTGGCGAGCGGCGCGAGGGCGCGACGGCCTTGGCGCGGTCGGCGGGCGTGATCCCGGGGCCGGCCGTGCTCCCCGGTCCGGAGGGGCCGGTGCGGGCGTACACGATGACGGCGGGCGCCTGCCTGCCGTCCCGGAACCGGTCCGCCAGCTTCTCCACCTCGGTGGACTGGGCGCCGCGCGGGAGCTCGGCGGCGGACTTCGCCTGCACGACGTCCGGCAGCCTGCCCGCGAGCGGGACCGCCGCCAGGACGGCCGCGACCCAGAGCGCGAGGGCCGCCCATGCCGTCAGGCGTTTGCTTGAGAGCAGCATGAGGTGCTCTCCTTTCCGTGGGGGTTCTGCATTGCGTGAGCGCCACGCCCGCGGCCGTGGTGAACGGCCTCCGGCGTGGGTGATGCGGCCTCCGCCCGTCCGGGCCGCCGAGGGGCAACTCGGCGGCCCGGACCCGTGCGCGATCAGACCTCGGGGAAGGCCGGGAACCGGGCGTGCAGGGTGCGCGCGCCCCGCGTTCCCGCTGGTAGCGGGCCAGCGCCTCCAGCTCGTTCGCGAACTCCAGCCGCGTCAGCGCGTCGACGGCCTCGCGCATCGCGGGCGACTGCTCGCTGCGCGGCGGGAGCCGCCGGTCCGCCGGCACCGCCCGCCACCAGCGCTCCCGCCCGCGCTTGAGCTCGGGCACCTCCTCGACGAACCCGTACCTGGCGAGCTGCCGCAGGTGGTAGCTCGTCGCGCCGGTGCTCTGCCCGAGCTCGCGGGCCAGGGTCGTGGACGAGACGGGCCCGCGCCGCATGATCTCGGCGATCCGCTGCCGCAGCGGGTGGGCGAGCAGCCGCACCTGCCGCGGATCGGTGATCACCTCGGGCTCGGGCGGCCCCTCCGGACGCTGCTCCGGCGGCGGCCCGGCCGGTGGTCGCTCCTTCGTGCCCCGGACGGTCACCCGCAGGTCCCGGGTCGGGTTGCGTGATCGATCCGACACGGAGTGGAACAATGCCTGTGTCCTTGGCTGACGACCTCGCGTACGGTCAACTAAAGTCGTTGGGTCGGCGAGTTCGGGAGGGGCCGGATGGGCAACAAGACGGAAGAGATCGCGCCGGGCGCGACGCTGGCGGACAGGGTCGAGTGGCTGATCCGCAACCTGTGGCCGGCGGACGCCCATCCGCCCCGCAACAACGTCGAGACCGCCGCCGCCATCGCGCGCGCCACCGGGGAGGACATCTCGTCCACCACCGTGTGGAAGCTGCGCACCGGACGCCAGGAGAACCCGCAGCTCAAGACCCTCCGGGCGCTCGCCACCTTCTTCGGCGTGCCGATCGGCTACTTCGGCCGGCCCAGCGAGACCGCCCCCATCGACGAGGACATCACGCTCAAGGCCCTGCGCCGCGACGTCGAGCACGGCATCATCCGCCCCGAGGTCCTGCGCGCCCTCGTGGACCTGTCCCCGGAGGCCCGCTGGGTCGTCGACGAGATGATCCTCAGCGCCGCGGCGGCCGACCGGCGCCGCCAGGCCGCGCCCTGATCCGCGTTCCCGCACCTCCGAACGGCGCCGGCGGCCGCACGGCTCAGGGAAGGGCCGTGTGCCAGAGGGTCGGCGTCTCGCCGTCCATGCCGGTCGCCACCAGGCCCTGTCCTAGTGCGGCCAGGCCGGTGAGGCGCTGGCTTCCCTCTCCCGCGAGGCGGGCCCCGCGCGGACGGGTGATCCGCCACGAGGCGCCGTCCGCCGAACTCCACAGCGCGACGTCGTCCGTCCCGGCGGGTGTGCCCGCGAGGACGAACCCGCGCGGCGTCGCCAGGCTCGCCGCCAGCGCGGACGCCGGGACGGTCTGCGCGCGCCACGTCCGTCCCGCGTCGGACGAGACCGCGACGGCGTTGCCCGCACCCGTCGCGACCAGCGTGTCCCCGCGCGCGACGACGCGGGTGAGCGGCCCCTGCACCTGCGGCGGCCGCACCGTCGTCCACTTCGCGCCGTCGTCGGACGTCCAGACGGCCGGGGCGCCGTCGCGCTCACCGACCGCGACGTAGCCCTTCGTCGCGGCCGCGACGTCGTGCATCCTCCCGTCCCGCAGATCGCCGGAGCCGGCCGTCCACCGGGCGAGGTCGTCCGAACGCCACGCGATGGGCGCCTTGTCCGTCGAGCCGACGACGACGTAGCCTGCCTGGCCGTAGGCGGCGCCGGCCAACGCGCCGTCATCGCCCGCCGGGCCCGCGACGGGGTTCCACGCGTTCGCGTCAGCCGACGTGAGCAGCAGCGGCTTCGCCGCGCTCCGTCCCGCCGCGACCCAGCCCTTCGACCCGTACGCGGCGGCCGCGAGCCGTTGCACGCCCGGCCCGGTCAGCCCGGTCCCGCCCGCGCGTGTCCACGTCCGGCCGTCGCGCGTCGTCCAGACGGCAGCCTCGCCCGCGCCGCTGCCGACGGCCAGCGTCACGCCGTTGCCCGCCACCAGCCGCGTGATGGTCCGGTCCGGCGTCACCGCGCCCGGGATGGACAGCAGATCGATGTCCCCGTGGCGCGCGCCCGGCGCCGCCAGGTACGCGCCGGAGTCCTGGTGGCCCGCCACCAGCACGCCCTGCGGCAGTGCCGCCGCCGAACCCGCCTGGCGGCCCTGGTCCGTCCCGAGCCTCTCCACGGACTCCCAGTTCACGCCGTCCTTGCTGCGCTGCGCGGCCACGCGCCCGTCGGTGAGCGGGGTGAGCGCGGCCAGGCCCGCGTCGGATCCGCCCAGCGCGGTGAGGCTGGAGTAGGTGCGGCGGTCGATGGTGCTCGACCGCGTCCAGCCGACGCCGTCCGACGACCGGAAGAACACCGCGAGCGCCCGCTTCTTCGGGTGCTTCGACGACCCGCCCGTCCGGCGCCCCTCGCGCGCCGCGAAGAACCCGCCGGGACCCGATGTCAGCGCGACGACGGGCCCGTACGACCCGTCGCTCTGCGGGACCTCCGCGCGCGCCCACGTCCGCCCGCCGTCGGCCGACCGCCACAGATCGCCCTTGTCGTTCCGCACGACCAGCGTGGCACCGCTCGCCGCGATGCCCACCGGCTTCCCTTGCAGCGGCGCTTGCTGCCGCTGCCATGCGGCGCCGTCCGAGGACGTCCACAGGACCGCCGCGTCCTGGTTCGTCCCGATCGCGGCGAACCCCGCCGAGGTGGCCGCGACACCGGTGACCTGGTCGCCCGCCGTGAACGCGCCCGCGGCGCCGGCTCGATGCGTCCACGTGCGGCCGTCCGCGCTGGTCCACACGGCCACGCCGCCGGGACCGCGTCCCAGTGCCGCCCAGGCGCGGTCGCCCGCCGCGACGACCTCCGGCACGTCCTGGGCGGTGCCGCCCTCGTCCTTCACCTTCGCGGTGCTCCACGCCTTGCCGCCGTCGGACGACACGAGGATCTGCCCGCGCGGCGCGTCCACCGTCTCGCTGCCGACCGTCACCGCCGTGCCGCCGTGCACCGCGACCGCCGTCACCGTCTGCTCGTGGCCGTCGTACAGCGCGGACGGGACCGCGAACACCTTGTCGGCGGCCTCGGCGCCCGGAGCGTCCTCGTGCCCGCCGCCGTTCCCGCCGTCGCGGACCAGGTAGGTCACGCCACCGGCCACCAGCACCGCGATCGCCGCGACCGCGATCCCCGACCGCAGCCCCGGCCGGAACACGCGCGTGCCGCCGCCTTCCGGTGGTGTGGGCGCGCCCTGCGGCCGGTCGAACACCAGCGGGTCCCCGGGGCGCCCCGGCCCGGCGCCGCCGACCGGCGGCTCCGGCTTTCGGACGCGCGCCTGGCCCCCTGCGGCCGGCGGACGGGCCGCGTTGTTCTCCCGGCCGCCCGCGCTCGTTCCAGGACGTCCCATGACGGGCTCGCTCGCGGGGCGCGGCCATGGAGCCGCGGCCGGGATCGGCGCCGGGCGCGGCGGCCCCGGGCGCGGCGGCGTGGGCACCGGCTTCGCGACGGGTGGGGGCGGGGCTTCCAGTCTCCGCGCCGCGGGCGGAGGCTGCGGACGATTCGCGGCGGGCGGCGCCGCAGGTGAGGCCGCGCTTGGCGGGGCTGCTGCGGCCGGGGGGTCGGTGGGGGTGCTGCGCCAGCTCGCCACCAGTTTGTCGCCCTCGGCGGGCGGCGGTCCGGGACGGTCGCCGCGGCCCCAGGTCGGCGGCGGGGAGGGGGCGCCGGTCGGATCCCGATCGTCATGCCGGTCGGCCGTGCTCATGTTCGCCCCCCTCGCGACAGCACAGATTGCGAAGTGTACGGAATCGCGGGGGATCGGAGGAAGGCCGCGAGGGGATCGGGCCGGGGCTCCCCGGGCGGCGCGCACGACCTTTTCCGGGTCCGCGGGATTAATACCCCTAGGGGGCATGTTAGGGTCCATCGCACATACCCCCTAGGGGTACAGCTCGAGTGGAGGAGTGGACCGTCATGTCCGCAGACCCGAGGCGCTGGTGGGCACTGGCCGTGCTCGCGACCGCCCAGTTCATGGTGATCATGGACACGTCGATCATCGGGGTGGCGCTCCCCGACATGCAGCGCGCCCTCGGTTTCAGCCAGAGCGGGCTGCAGTGGGTGTTCAACGCCTACGTCGTCGCCTTCGGCGGGCTGCTGCTGCTCGGCGGCAGGCTGTCGGACCTGCTCGGCGCGCGGCGCGTCTTCGCGGCCGGCTGGCTCGTGCTGATCGCCGGATCGGTCGTCGCGGCCGCCGCCGACGGCGCCGCCACCGAGATCGCCGGCCGGGCCGTGCAGGGGATCGGCTCGGCGCTGATCGCGCCGTCCGCGCTGACCCTGCTGATGGTGCTGTTCTCGGCCCGGCCGAAGGAACTGGGCAAGGCGATGGCGTTCTACGGCGCCGCGGCCCCGGCCGGCGGCACCGCCGGGGTGTTCCTCGGCGGTGTCATCACCGAGTGGCTGAGCTGGCCGTGGGTGTTCATCATCTACATCCCGATCGGGCTGGCGACGCTGGCGATGGTCCCGGCCGTCCTGCCCGCGGTGCCCGGCCGCCGCGCCGGGCTCGACGTCGCCGGGGCCGCGGCGGTCACGGCCGGGCTCGGCCTCGCCGTGTACGCGATCGTCCAGGCGCCGGGGCGCGGCTGGGACGCGCCGGCCACCGTCCTGCAGCTCGGCGGCGCCGTCCTGCTGCTGGCGCTGTTCGTGGCGTGGCAGCGGATCGTGCGCGGCCCGCTGATGCCGCTGTCGGTGTGGCGCACCCCCGGCCTCGCCGGGGCGAACGCGGCGATGGCGCTGCTGGGAGCCGCGTGGATCCCGATGTGGTACTTCCTGAACCTCTACCTGCAGCAGGTGCTCGGGTACGGGGCGTTCCCCAGCGGGGCGGCGCTGCTGCCGATGACCGCGCTGATGATGGTGCTGATGGTCGGCGTCACCGGGCGGCTCATCGCGCGGTTCGGCACGCGCCCGCTCATCGTCACCGGGCTGGCCGTCCTCGCCGCCGGGCTGCTCGTGCTGTCGACGATCGACGCGGACGGCGGCTTCCTCACCGACGTGCTGCCGGGCTCGCTGGTCTCCGCCGTCGGGATGTCGCTGGTGTTCATCCCCGCCACGATGGCCGCGATCGGCGGCGTCGCGCCGGAGCAGGGCGGGCTGGCGTCCGGGATCGTCAACACCACCTACCAGGTGGGGTCGGCGATCGGCCTCGCGGTGATGACCGCCATCGCCACCTCGCAGGGCGCCGGGAAGCCGGGCGACCTGCCCGCGCTCACCGACGGGTTCCAGGCCGCGTTCGTCGGCGCCGCGGTCGTGGCGCTGGCCGGTGCCGGTCTCGCGCTGGTGACGCTGCGCGCGCGCTCGGCGCGGCCGGCGGACGAGAAGGAGAGCGTCGGCGCGTGAGCCGGGCTCAGAGGGGAGCCGTCCCGGTCCGGGCGGCTCCCTTCCGTGCGTCCAGGTCCGTCCCGCCTTCCGGCGATTTACCCCCGGGAGGTTTCCTGCGGGCGGTGATCAGGTACACCTCCCGGGAGTGGACGCCGGGAGCGGGGAGGAGCGATGCCGCCGTACGCCGTGGTCCTCTCCGTCCTCGGGCTGGTGGGCGCGGTGATCGCGGCCGTCTACGCGATCTCGTACGCGATGGCGCCGGGGCCGCTGGAGGCCGGGCCCTTCCTGTCGGGCGGGCGGCCCCGCGAGCACGCCTTCTCGCGGTACCACGTCCGCTGGTACGCGGTGACGATGGTGTTCCTCGCCTTCGACATGGAGATGGTCTTCATGTACCCGTGGGCGCTCGTGGTGGCGTCGGTGGGCGCGAAGGCGGTCGTGGAGATGTTCGCCTTCCTGGCGCTGCTGCTGGTCGGGGTGCTGTACGCGTGGCGCGAGGGGGCGCTGCGGTGGGCCTGAGGGAGCGGCTGCGGGGGTTCGCGGAGCGGAGTCCGCGCCCGTTCGTCGTGTCGGCGGCGGACGGGACCGGCGACCGGCTCGCGGTCGAGGCGGGGCTGCGGGAGCGCCGGTGGCGTCCTGCGGTGTCGCCAGCGGAGACGGGCGTGCTGGTGGTCTGCGGCCGGCCCGGCGAGGCGCTCGCCGAGGCGATCGACCTCGTGTGGTCGGCGATGCCGGGCCCGCGGGCGAGGATCAGGCCGGACGCGCTCGACGAACTCGAACCGGACGGGACGCGGCGGCGCGGCGCGGCACCGCCCGGGGACGCCGGCATGGCCGACCGGGCGGACGACCGGGACGGCCTGCGCCTCGACGTCCTGCACGTCCCGCTCGGCCCCGTGCTGGCGGACTGGCCCGCCGGGCTGCGCCTCGACCTCGCCTTGCAGGGGGACGTCGTGCAGTCGGTCGAGGCCGTCATGGTCGACACGGGCGGCGGACCGTTCTGGGCGGGGCGGGAGACGGCGCGCCGTCTCGACGGCGCCGCCCGGCTCCTGCGGGTCGCCGGCTGGGACGACGCGGCGCGGCGCGCGGCCGTCCTGCGCGACGGCCTTCTCGACGGCCGGGAGATCGGGCGCGGGTTCGAGGCGTTCGAGCGGACCGTCCGGCGGTCAAGGCTCCTGCGCTGGATGACCAGAGGGATCGGGAACCTCACGCCGGACGCGGCGGACCGGCACGGTGTGCCCGCGCGGTACGCCGGCGACGTCGCCGACCGCCTGGACGGGTGGCTCCGCGACATCCGGCTCGCCCTCGACGGCGGCGGTACGCCGGTCGACGGCGACGACCGGGACGAGGCGCTCGTGTCCGTGCTGCCCGAGCTGGTGACGGGCGCCGACCTCGCGCAGGCCCGGTTGATCGCGGCGAGCCTGGATCCGGACCTCGGCGCGGTGACCGCCGATGCTTGAGGTGCTGGTGCTCGGTGCGCTCGCGGTCGCGGCGGCGTCGCTGGACGCGGCGCTGGCGGGCGGTCCGGGCCCGTTCCGCGAGGCCGCGCGGCTGCTGGCGATGGAGCGGCGCGTCACACCGCGCGCCGACCGGGCGCTGACCCGGATCGGCGCGATCGCGCTGCCGGTGGCGGCGGCGCTCGCCGCGCTCGTCGTGCCGTTCGGCGGCCACGCCGCGCTGGGCAGCCGGGTCGGCGTCGTTTGGTTCAACGCGATGGAGGTCGTCGCGTGGGGGGCGGTGTGGCTGGCGGGATGGGGCGTCAACTCGGCGTACGCGCTGGTCGGCGGGTACAGGTTCGTCGCGCAGGGGCTGGCGTACGAACTGCCGCACATGTTCGCGCTGATGACGGCGGCGGTGGCGGCGCACTCGCTGGACCTGCGGGTGATCGGCGCGGCGCAGGGCGGGCTGTGGTTCGGGGTGTGGATGCCGGTCGCGTTCGCGGTGTACCTGCTGTCCGCGCTCGCGATGGCGTTCTGGGGGCCGTTCGGCGCGCCGCTCGGCGCCGACATCGCCGGGGGCGCGGCGCTCGAACTGCCCGGCCCGGACCGCCTGGTGTTCCTCGCCGGGCGGTACGGGCTGCTCGCCGTCGCGTCGGCCGTCGCGGTCCCGCTGTTCCTCGGCGGCGGGGACGGTCCGCTGCTGCCGCCGTGGTCGTGGTCGGCGGTGAAGGCGTCCGCGGTGCTCGCGCTGCTGGTGTGGGCGGGGCGGCGGCTGCCCGTCCTGCGGATGGACCGGTTCGTGCAGGCGGCGTGGATCGTGCTGATCCCGGCCGTGCTGCTGCAGATGCTCGTCGTCGCGATCGTCGTCGTGGACTGAGGAGGTTCCCGTGACCGTCCTGTTCTGGGTGCTCGCCGTCGCGGCGGTCGGCTCCGGCGCGGCGGTGTTCGCCGTCGGGTCGATGGCGCGGGCGACGTTCGCGCTGCTCGCGTCGTTCCTGTGCGTGGGCGGCGAGCTGCTGCTCGCGGGGCTGCACTACCTCGGCGTGCTGGTCGTGCTGATGATGATCATGGAGATGCTGGTGATGGCGGTCTTCATGGTCATGTACATGATGGACCCGGCCGGGCTGATGCCGATGTCGATGGTGCACAACCGGCGCGGCGCCCTCGCGGTCTCCGGCGCGGTGTTCGCGGCGCTGGCGGCCGGGATCGTCGCGATCCCGTGGCCGGAGCGGCGGGGCGGCCCGCCGCACGACCCGGCGTTCGCCCTGGGGCAGGCGATCATGGGGCCGAAGATGCTGGTCATGATGGTGATCGGGGTGGCGATCCTGGCCACGATGATCGCCACGGTCGTGCTCGCCACCCGCACCGGACGCTACGGCGAGGACGGCGCGCGATGACCCTCCAGGCGTTCCTGCTGCTCGCCGCCGCCCTGTTCTGCGTCGGCCTCTACGGCGCCCTGTCGCAGCGGTCGATCGTGATGCTGATGATGGGCCTGGAACTGATGATCAACGGGATCGTCGCCGGGGCCGCCGGGTTCTGGCACGCGGTCTCGCCCGGCGCGCCGGACGGCCAGGTCCTCGTCCTCGTCGCCCTCACGGTCATGGCGCTGGAGATGGCGATGGGGTTCGCCGTGGTCACCGCCCTGTTCCGCGCGCGCGATGTGGACATGGCCGACGACGCCCGCGACCTCCAGGGATGATCGTCGCGCTCGCCGTGACGCCGCCGGCCGCCGGGGCGCTGCTCCTGCTCGCCGGGCGCCGGGCCGACCGCGCGGCCCCGGCCCTGGGCGTCCTGGTGGCGGCGGCCGTGCTGGGGCTGGCGGTCGCGGCGGCGATCACCCGTCCCGTGGCGCGGTTCGCGCTGCTGCCCGGGTGGCCGGGCGGGCTGGCCGTGGACGGTCTGTCGGGCGTGCTCGTGGTGACCGTCGCGTCCGTCCTGCTGTTGATCCTGGTGTTCGCCGCCGCGGACGGCTACGGCGCCCGGTTCTTCGGCCTGATGCTGCTGTTCGCGGGCGCGATGCTGGTGACGGTCACCGCGTCCGACCTCGTCCTGCTGCTGATGGGCTGGGAGGTCATGGGCGCGATGTCGTACGCGCTCATCGGCTACGAGTGGCGCGAGGCGGAGCCGGTGCGCTCGGCGGACGTCGCGTTCCTCACCACCCGCGCCGCCGACCTCGGCCTGTACGCGGCGGCGGGCTTCGCGGTCGCCGGGACGCACTCGCTCGCGCTCTCCTCGCTCGCCGGTGCGGCGGAACCCTGGCGCGGCCTCGCGGCGGCCGGTGCCGTGCTGGCCGCGCTGGGGAAGTCGGCGCAGCTCCCGTTCTCGTTCTGGCTGTCGCGGGCGATGGCCGGGCCGAGCCCGGTGTCGGCGCTGCTGCACTCGGCCACCATGGTCGCCGCCGGTGCCTACCTGCTGCTGCGCCTGGACCCGCTGCTCGCGGCGACCGGCTGGGCCGGCACGTTCGTCGCCTGGGCCGGTGCCGTCACCGCGCTGGTGCTCGGCGCCGTGGCGCTGGCGCAGCGCGACCTGAAGCAGCTGCTCGCCGCGTCGACCTGCGCGCAGATCGGGTTCATGGTGCTGGGCGCGGGCGCCGGCTCGGTCTCCGGCGGCACCGCACAGCTCGTGGCGCACGCGGCGGTGAAGAGCCTGCTGTTCCTGTGCGCGGGCGCATGGCTGACCGCCCTCGGCACCAGGCGGCTGGACGGGCTGCACGGTGCGGCGCGCCGGTACCGGCTGGTCGGCGCCGCGTTCGGGGCGGGCGCGCTCGCCTTGGCCGGGCTGCCGCCCTTCGCGCTGTGGGTGACGAAGGACGAGGTGCTGACCGCCGCCGGTGCGCGCTCGCCCGCGCTCCTCGCGGTCGGGCTCGCCGCCTCCGTCCTGTCCGCCGCCTACGCCGCCAAGGCGCTGTTCGCCGTGTGGCGCGGCACCCGCACGGACGGGGCGCGCGTGCCCTTGCTCGCCCGCCTGCCGCTGGTCGTCCTGGCGGCGGCGGCCTGCTCGCTCGGCGTGCTCGGGCTGGGCGGTGTCGCCGCCGCTCTGGGCATTCCGGGCGAGACGCGGGTGAACGGCCTGGAACTGGCGGTCTCCGGCGTCCTGGCGGCGGTGACGATCGTCGCCGTCCGGTTCGCGCGGGCGGTCCGGGCACCCGCGTGGGCGGCGGATTGGCTGTTCCTCGAACGGGCCGCGCGGGCCGGGATCGTCCGCCCGGCGTTCGCGGTGGCGCGCGCGCTCGCCGCGTTCGACGACCGGTACGTGGACGGCGCCGTCCGGGCCGTCGCGCGGTCCGGACGGTGGGCCGCCGGGCTCGCCGGACGCGGCGCCGAACCGCGGCTCGACGGCCTGGTCGCCGGGGTCGGGCGGGGCGCGCGGCGGCTCGCCGCGCTGGCACGGCGCCCGCAGACCGGGCTCGTCCACACCTACTACGCGCAGGCGGCGGTGCTGCTCGCGGTCCTCGTCGCCGTCGCCGTGCTGGCGGGGTGGTGACCGTGCTGTCGCTGGCCGTCTTCCTGCCGCTCGCCGCCGCGCTCGTCCTGACGGCCGTACCGCGCCGCGCCGCGCCGTGGGTCTGGATCGCCGTCACCCTCGCCGATCTCGCCCTCGTCGCGGGCATGTGGGCCTCGCACGGCACCGGACCCGGCATCGCCTACGAGACGGACGTGCGGTGGATACCGTCCGTCCGGGCGGGCTACCACGTGGGCCTGGACGGGCTGTCCTTCCCGCTCGTCACGCTGACCGCCGTACTGTTCGCCGCCTGCGCGGTGTACTCGGTCCGGCAGACGCATCGGGTACGGGCGTTCGCGATCCTCTTCCTGTTCCTGGAGACGGTGTGCCTCGGGCTGTTCGCGGCCTTGGACCTGCTGCTGTTCTTCGTCTTCTTCGACCTGTCGATCGTCGGCATGTACTTCGTGATCCTGCTGTGGGGGCACGGCGACCGGACCGCGTCGGCGCTGAAGTTCTTCCTCTACACGTTCCTCGGCTCGCTGGTCCTGCTGCTCGGCTTCATCGGCCTCTACCTCGGCGCGGACCCGCACACCTTCGACATGGTCGAGCTCGCCCGGCACCCGCCGCTCGCCGGCTCGCCCGGACTCGCCGGGCTGACGCTGCTGGCCGTCGGCCTCGGCCTCGGCATCAAGACGCCCGTCGTCCCGTTCCACACCTGGCTGCCGCCCGCGCACACCGACGCGCCCGCCGCCGGGTCCGCGATCCTCGCCGGGGTCATGCTGAAGATGGGCGCGTACGGGTTCGTCCGCATCGCCATGCCGATGCTGCCGGACGCCTGGAGCCGGTACGCGCTCGTCTTCCTCATCGTCGGCCTGGTGGGCGTCCTGTACGGGGCGCTGGTGGCGCTCGCCCAGGACAACGTGAAGCGGCTCGTCGCCTACACGTCCGTCAACCACATGGGGTACATCGTCCTGGCGCTCGGCGCCGCCGGGTACGCGTCCGGGCACGCGGACGCGCGCAGGCTCGCCGTCACCGGGGCGGTCACGCAGATGGTCTCCCACGGCCTCGTCACCGGCGCGCTGTTCCTGCTCTGCGGCGTCCTGCACGACCGGGCAGGAAGCTACGACCTCGGACGGTTCGGCGGCATCGCGCGCACCGCGCCCGTCTACGCCGGGATGCTGGCGCTCGCCGCGTTCGCCGCCCTCGGGCTGCCCGGCCTGTCCGGGTTCATCGCGGAGTTCCAGATCTTCGCCGGGACGATCGGGAGCGGCACGACGGCGGCGGCCGTGACCGGGGCGATCGCCGTCCTCGGCATCCTCGTCACCGCCGCGCTGTTCCTCCGCGTCCTGCACCGGGCCGTGCTGGGCGCGCCTGGCGAGCTGTCCGCGCGGGTAGGGGACGCGCGGCGGCCCGAGCGCGCGGCGATCGTCCCGCTGCTGGCGCTGTCGCTGCTGATCGGGGTCGCGCCGCGCGCGCTGCTCGACACGATCGAGCCGGTGTCGGCGGCCGTGACCGCGGTGACCGGCCGATGAACGAGAACCCCGCCGACCTCGCCCCCGAGCTGTGCGTGCTGATCGCCGCCGTCCTCGGGCTGGTCAACGGGCTGTTCCTGCCCCGGACCCGGCAGTGGCGCGTCGGGGTGGTCTGCGCGGCCGGGCTCGCCGCGGGCCTGGCCGTCGCCGCCGTCGACGCGACGCGTCCCGACCTGGTCGTGTTCGACGCGTTCTTCGTCGACCCCATCACGCACGTCACCCGCATCACCGTGCTCGGCGCGACGCTGCTGGTCCTCGCCTTGGCCGCCGGACCCGTCCGCGACCATCCCCGGGAGAGCGAGCACTACGTCCTGATCCTGCTGTCGGCGCTCGGCACGATGGTGCTCGGCGCCTCCTCGGACCTGCTCGTCGTCGTCGCGGCGTACCTGCTGGCGAGCCTCCCCGCGTACGCGCTCGCCGGGTTCGGCAAGGACGCGCACGGCACCGAAGCGGCGCTGAAGTACTACCTGATGGGCGCGTTCCTCGGCGTCGTGATGCTGGCGGGCGTCACGCTGCTCTACGGCGTCGGGCGCGGCACCGCGTACGGGACGCTCCGCGCGGGCCTGGCCGCCGCGCCGTCCGCCGCCGTCTCCACCGGCGTCGTCGCGCTGCTCGCCGGGCTGCTGTTCAAGGCGGGCGCCGTCCCCGGCCAGTTCTGGGTCCCCGACGTCACGGAAGGGGCGCCGCCGGCCGTCGCCGCGTTCGTCACGACCGTCCCGAAGATCGGGGCGTTCGCCGCGCTGCTGCGGTTCGGCTCGGAGGCGCTGCCGCCCGGCGCCGGGGGATGGCCCGCGCTCGTCGCCGTCATCGCGGCGGCCACGATGACGCTCGGCAACCTCGCCGCGTTCGGGCAGGACAACGTCCGCCGCCTGCTCGCCTACTCCACCGTCAGCCAGGCCGGATACCTGCTCGTCCCAGTCGCGATGGCGGGCCGCACCGACCTCGCGCGGACCGCGCTGCTGTTCTACGTCGCCGCCTACGCGGTGACGAACCTCGGCGCGTTCGCCGCCGTCGTCGCGGCCGGACGCGACGACCTCGCCGCCTACACCGGCCTGCTGCGCGCCTCGCCGCTCCTCGGGCTGTCGCTGGTCGTCTGCCTGCTCGGCTTAGTCGGGACGCCGCCGACCGCCGTGTTCGTCGGGAAGGTCCTGATGTTCGGCGCCGCGCTCGACGGCCGGTACGCCTGGCTCGCCGCCGTCGCCGCGATCAACACGGTCGCGAGCGTCTTCTACTACCTGCGCTGGATCGTCCCGCTGTTCCGGCGGCCCGACGGCGCCGTCCGGCCCGCCCGCGGCGCCTCGGCCGTCGCCGTGGCGGCGGCGCTGCTCTCGCTGGTCCTGGGCGTCGGAGCCGGGGTCGCGCTCACGGCATGATTCTCGTTCGCCGTCAACGACGCTGCGAGCCTTCCGCGCGGCCGCGCAGCCAGGCGACGTAGTCGGCCACCGCGCCGTCCAGGTCGTGGGCGGGCGCGAAGCCGGTGTCGGCGCGCAGGCGGGCGACGTCGAGGCGGTAGTCCTCTTCGGGGCCGCCCGGGGAGCGCCCTTCGGCCAGCTCGATCGGGGCGTCCGGGACGGCCTTCGCGATCGCCGCCGCGACCTCCGCGTTCGTGGTGACACCGCCGGACCCGACGTTGTAGACGGCGTGGCGCAGCGTCCCTGCCGTCTGGAGGAGGGCGATGGCGCGCCCGCAGTCCGGCGCGTACAGCGCGTCGATGCCGTCGCCGGCGTACGCCTTCCCCGGGTACGGCTCGCCGCGCACCGCCGCGTTGACCAGGCCGGGAAGCGCGAAGAACGGGGACTCGGCGCGCCCGCGCGGACCCCAGACGGCGCCGATCCGCAGGCACACGGCCTCGAACTCCGCGTGCCCCGCGATGGCCGACGCCAGCGCCTCCGCGCTCCGCTTGAACGCGGGGGTCGGGTGCGGGACGCCCGGCGGGAGCGGCGCGTCCTCGCGGAACGGGCTGTCGCGCACCCCGGCGTACACGCCGATCGTGCTGGCGACGCAGACCCGGCGGACGCCCCAGGCGCGCGCGGCCTCGAACGCGTTGAGCAGGCCGGCGGTGTTGGCCCGCATCTCCGCGACCACGTCGGTGCCGCGCAGCGGGGTGCTCGCCATATGGACGATCCCGGTGACGGCGTACCGGTCGCCGAGCGCGAGGAACGCGTCCCGGTCGGTCATGTCGAGCCGCTCCGCGGCGGCCCCTGCGGGCACCTCCCGAGGCGCCGCCGAGTGCCGCGTGAGCAGGCACGACTCGCCGAGGTCGAGCAGCGCCCGCGCGACGTGCGAGCCGATGAATCCGAGCCCGCCGGTAACGAGGATCACGGGCCTCTCCTTTCGTTAGCGTGCTAATGGAACGCTAGCGGTGAGATCGCTAGCATGCAAACGATTACTAGGATCGGGGCATGGACGACCTGCTCCGGCTCTCCACCCGCGCCCACAAGCTGCTGCGCGCGGCCTCCGACGAGGCGATGAGCGAGCACGGCGTCCGCGTCGGGCAGAACCTGCTGCTGGAGGTGCTCTGGCAGGAGGACGGCCTGACCCCCGGCGAGCTGGCGAACCGGCTCGCCCTCACCACCCCGACCGTCGTCAACACCGCGACCCGGATGGAGGCCGCGGGCCTGGTCACCCGGCGCCGCGACCCGTCCGACGCCCGGCTCGTCCGGCTCTACCTGACCGAGCGCGGCCGCCGGGCCGAGGCGCCGATCCGGGAGGCGCGGCGGCGGCTGGAGGAGCGCGCCACCGCGACCCTCACCGACGACGAGCGCCGGCACCTGCGCAGCGCGCTCGAGAAGATCATCGCCGAGCTGTCCTGACCGGCGCCGGCCGCCGGACGGGCACGCGCCGGACGAGCACGCGCAGGGCGCGGGCCGTCAGCGGCCGTCGAACCGCTCGCCCGCGGTCCGCGCGCGGGGAGCGTCCGGCGCGGCCGACGGGCCGCCCTCCTCCGCCACCGCCCGCCGCGCGGCGATGCGCTCCTGGAACTCCGCGTCGGCCCGGATCTCGTCCTCGCTCGGCGCCATCGCGATGATGATCAGCAGCGTGATCGACACCGCCGCGATGCCCCCGATGAGCGGGATCAGGAAGTCGGACGCGGTGGCGCCGTGCGGGGCGGGCATGGCCGGGTCCATGGTGATCCGCATGGCCGCCATGCCGGTGTAGTGCATGCCGGTCACCGCGACGCCCATGATGAGCGCGGCCCCGGCCGTCGCCGGCAGGCCCCGGACGCGCAGGCAGAACCACAGGGCCGCGGTGGCCGCCACCAGGGCGATGACGATCGACAGCACGACCAGGCCCGGCCGGTACCCGATGTCCCCGGGCATGTTCATCGCGGCCATCCCGGAGTAGTGCATGCTCACCACGCCGATCCCCATGACCGCGCCGCCCGTGACGATCACGCCCGGCCCGGACCCGCCGAAGCCGAGGATGAACAGCCCGACCGCGACGACCGCCACGGCGGTCAGGCAGCTCAGCAGCGTGACCGGCACGTCGTAGCGGATCGGCATGCCCGAGACGCTGAAGCCCAGCATCGCGATGAAGTGCATCACCCAGATCCCGGTGCCGCCGATGGCCAGCGCCGCGAGCGACAGCCAGGACGCGCGCGAGCGCCCGGTGGACGCGCGGGCCCGCGACATGCACAGCAGCCCGAGGAAGGAACCGACGAACGACATCAGGTACGCCGACACGGGCGTGAGCGGCCCGTAGGAGAAATGGTGCACGTGCGCCATGCGGTTCCCCGGAAAGTGAAGAGATCTCGGATCCAGCCAGGATCCTAACCGCGTCCTTCCGGCGATTGGTGTGATTCCGGAGACGTTCAGCGAATCAGGCCGTGGTCCAATGCCAGGTCGAGCGCCGCCCGGGCCGCCGGCGCGAGCAGGCCCCGGTCGGCCGGCGCGAGGTAGAGGTACTCGTCGACCTCGCCGGACGCCGCGATCTCGCCGCGGTGCGCCGCGGTGAAGCACGCCATCCGGGCGTGCGTGTAGTCCGGCTGGTCGTGCGCCGGCGCGCGGATCACCCCGAGCTCGCGGAACGACGCCCGGTCCAGCTCGACGTCCAGCTCCTCCCGGACCTCCCGGGACAGCGCCGTCCAGTCGTCCTCGCCCGGCTCCCGCTTGCCGCCGGGAAGGTACAGCAGGTCACGGCCCCTCGACCGGACCGCCAGCAGCCGCCCGTCCACCACTCGCACCCACGCCACCACGTCCAGATCCGCCACGCCCGCCATCCTAGATACGCCGGGATTCGAGCACGCGGCGGAGGAACTCGCGGGTGCGCGGCTCGGCGGGCTCCTCGAAGATCTGCTCGGCCGGGCCGCGCTCCAGCAGCACGCCGTCGTGCAGGAAGCAGACCGTGTCGGCGATGTCCCGGGCGAACCCCATCTCGTGGGTCGCCAGGATCATCGTCATCCCGGACTCCTTCAGCTCCCGGATGATCCCCATCACCTCGGTGACCAGCTCCGGGTCGAGCGCGGAGGTCACCTCGTCCAGCAGCAGCAGGCTCGGCCGCGTCGCCATCGCCCGGATGATCGCGACGCGCTGCTGCTGGCCGCCCGACAGCCGGTCCGGGTACTCGCGGGCCTTGTCGGCGAGGCCGAACCGCTTCAGCAGCGCGTGCGCCTGCTCGGTGGCCTCCGCCTTCGGCCGCTTGTGGACGCGGACGGGCGCCAGCGTGATGTTGTCCAGCACCGACATGTGCGGGAACAGGTTGTAGGACTGGAACACCATCCCGATCCGCTTGCGGACCTCGTCGGGGTCGGCGTCCGGGTCGGTGATGTCGTCGCCCTCCAGGAGGATCGCGCCGTCGTCCACCGTCTCCAGCACGTTCACGCAGCGCAGCAGCGTCGACTTGCCCGACCCGGACGCGCCGATGAGGCAGACGACCTCGTGCGGCGCGACGTCCAGGTCGACGCCGCGCAGCACCGGATGCGCGTGGTAGGTCTTCCAGACGCCTTCGACGCGCAGCAGCGGTCCGCTCATGTGCCGCCTCCCGGGGCGCGGCGGCGCTCGGCGCGCGCCGCGAGGTGGTCGGTGAACCGGGCCATCGGCACCGTCAGCGCGACGAACAGCACCGCCGTGGCCAGGTAGGGCGTGTAGTTGAAGTTCGTCGCCGAGTGGATCTGCGCCTGCCGCAGCGCCTCCAGCGGGCCGAGCACCGCGACGAGGGCGGTGTCCTTCTGCAGCGAGGCGAAGTCGTTCAGCAGCGGCGGGACGACGCGCCGCACCGCCTGCGGCAGCACCACGAACCGCAGGCTCTGCGTCTTGCTGAGCCCGAGCGACCGGGCCGCCGCGCGCTGGCTCGGGTGGATCGAGTCGATGCCCGCGCGGAACACCTCCGCGACGTACGCGCCGTACGACAGGACGAGCGCGAACCCGCCCAGCACCGCGGGGCTGTCCGGGACGCCCTGGAGCCGCAGCGCGGGCAGCCCGAACCCGACCAGGTACACCAGCAGGATCGTCGGGATGCCGCGGAACACGTCGGTGTAGGCGACGGCCAAGGCCCGCAACGGGAAGAACAGCGGGTTGCGCAGCCCGCGCGCGAGCGCGACGAGCAGGCCGAGCACCAGGATCACCGGCTCGGCGATCAGGAAGATCCGCACGTTCAGCCAGAAGCCGCGCAGCACGTCCGGGAACGCGCCGGTGAACTCGCCCCAGTTGAAGAACGTCTCGTGCACGCGCGGCCAGCCGGGCGACGTCACCACGACGGCGACGACGACCGCGACGCACAGCACGGTCGACGCGGCGGCGACCGAGCCGGACCGGACGCCGGCGCGCCGGCGGCGCCGTTCCCGGTCCAGCTGCCGCTCGCTCTTGACCCAGGCGGTCTCGCCGCCGGCCCGCACGGTCATCGCCGGGTCACTTCAGGACGGGCGCGCCGGCCGACGAGGTCAGCCATTGCTGCTGGATCTTCGCCAGCTCGCCGGACGACTTCAGCTGCCCGACCGCCTGGTTGAGGCAGCCCACGAGCGTGCTGCCCTTCTCCATCAGCAGCCCGAAGTGCTCGGTGCTGCCGCCCTCGGTCTGCGGGAGCTGGCCCACGATCTTCGAGCCGTCGATCTGCGCGGCGGTGACGTAGAACGCGGTCGGCAGGTCGACCAGCAGCAGGTCGACCTGCTTGTTCTTGAGCGCGTTCACCGCGTCGATCTGGGTGTTGAAGATCTTCGGCTGGCTGTCCGGCTTGATCTGGTTCTGCACCGCCTGCAGGGCGGTCGTCCCGACCTGGACGGCGATGCGGGCCTTCTTCAGCTCCGCGATGCTCGCCGCGTTCGCGAACTTGCCGTTCTTGAGCGCGACGACGCCCTGCTGCACGTCGTAGTAGCCGTCGCTGAACGTCACCGCCTTCTCGCGGGCCGGGGTGGCGGAGATCTGGTTGATGTCGAAGTCGAAGTTCTTCGGCCCCGGCGCGTAGGACGACTCGAACGACTGCGTCGTCCAGGCGACCTGGTCCTTGGTGAAGCCGAGCTTGCCGGCGACCGCGTACGCGACCGCGCTCTCGAAGCCCTGCCCGTTGGACGGGTCGTCGTTCTTGAACCAGGGCTCGAACGCCGGCTTGTCGGTCGCGACGGTCAGCTTGCCGGGCGTCTTGAGCGGCAGCTTGTCCTTGGTGCAGGAGGCGGGGCTCTTGCTCGCCGAGGCGTCGGAGCCGCCGTCGTCCTGCGGGGCGCAGGCGGTGACGGCGAGGGTGAGCGCGGCGACGCCGGTCAGGGCGGCCACGAGGGGGCGGCGGGTCACGGGGGTGCCTCCAGCGGTGCGGTGTTGCGTGATCAAGAATGCGGGGTGGTGGGGCGCGGGGCGGCGGTGCGAAGGGTGACGGCGCGCAGGGTGACGGTGCGCGCGCCGGCAAGACCGAGGACGTCTGCGGCCCGGCCCTGGTTGACGGCGAGGCCAAGCCAGCCCGAGGAGTCGATCCACAGCAGCGGCTCGCCGGCGGCGACGCTGCCGAAGGTCCGCTCGAACGGGACGCGGGCGGTGCGGGACGCCCCGTCTGGAACGCTCCATTCCACGTCGAGGGGGGTGCCGGGCTCCAGCGCGCCGAACGCGGCGGCGAGATCGTCGCGCTCCGCGCCCAGCACCAGGCTGCCGAACCGGTCGGTGTACAGCACCGGGACGGTCAGCTCGCCGTCGCGGGCGACCGGCGCCGGCAGGTCCAGCGGCACCGGCTCGACCGGCGCGCCGAGGTCGGCGACGTCCACGCTGGCCGCGACGTGCGCGGCGGCGGGCGAGAAGATGTCGCGCCCGTGGAACGACGTCGAGACCTCGGGCAGCCGGTACGCCGGGTTCTCCAGCGCGTGCGCCCGGACGATCCCGCCGAGCGCCTCGGCCGCCGGCACCAGCAGCCCGTTGTCCGGGCCGACCAGCACGTCGCCGCGTCCGGTCTCGACCGCCAGCGGGCGGCGCGGCGTCCCGACCCCCGGGTCCACGATGCCCGTGTGCACGCCCACCGGCAGGTACGGCAGCGCCTGCCGCAGCAGCATCGCGCCCTCCACCACGTCGAACGGCGTGATCTCGTCGCTGAGCACCAGGACGTTCGCCTCGGGCGCGATGGTGTGCACGACGCCGGCGCAGATCGAGGTGTAGGCGGCGCCGAAGTCCGTGGCGATGCTGACGAAGGGGCGGCTTCCGGACATGGGCGACCTCGGTGGGACCTGCGGGGATGCGGAGAGGAGAGCAGCAGCCTACCAAGCCGATTTCATGGCCGAACCGGCGCTAACCTCCGGAGATGCGCGCCGAATCGCTCGATCCGCTCCTGCTGCGGACCTTCGTCGCCGTCGCCGACCTAGGCTCGTTCACCGCCGCCGCGGCGGCGGGCGGCTACACCCAGTCGGCGGTGTCCCGGCAGGTCGCCGCGCTGGAGGACGTCTGCGGCGTCGAGCTGTTCGCGCGCGGCGCCCGCGGCGTGCGGCCGACGCCCGCCGGCGAGCACCTCCTGCCGCACGCCCGCGCCCTGCTCGACCGGCTCGCCGACACCGTCCAGGCCATGGAGGGGCTGCGCCGCCTCGACACCGGGACGCTGCGGCTCGGCGCGTTCCCCACCGCGAACGCGGCACTGGTCCCGCGCGCGCTCGCCCGGTTCCGCGACCGGCACCCCGGCGTGCGCGCCACGCTGCGCGAGGGCGTCACCGACCGGCTCCTCGCGATGCTGGACGGCGGCGACCTCGACCTCGCCGTGGTCAGCACGCACACCGTCCCCGCGCTGCCCGCCGGCGACCTGGTGCCGCTGCTGGACGACGCGCTGCTCGTCGCGCTGCCGTCCGGGCACCCGCTCGCCGCGCGCCGCCGCGTCCCGCTGGACGCCCTGGCCGGCGAGGCGTGGATCGTCGCCGACGCCCCCGAGGCCGTCGCGGCGCTGCGCGCCCGCTGCGAGCCCGCCGGGTTCGAGCCGCGCACCCCGCTGCGGGTCGCCGAATGGATCTCCAAGCTGGGCCTGGTCGCGGCCGGGTTCGGCGTCACCCTCGTGCCCGCGCTCGCGGCGGCAGCAGCGGTGCGCGACGGCGTCGTGCTGCGGCCGCTCGCCCCAGAGCAGCCCACCCGCGCCGTCCGCGCCGCCGTCGGCCGGCACGCCCGCAGATCCCCGGCGGTCACCGCGTTCCTGGACGACCTGCGGGCCGTCGCCGCCGAGCTGGGCTAGCGCGGCCGGACCCGGTCAGGGGATCGCGGCGACCACCTCGACCTCCAGCAGGGCGTCCGGGTGGAACAGCCGGGCGACCTCGACGGTCGTGCTGGTGGGCGCGGCGCCGGGGAAGAACCGCCGCCGCACGGCCCCGTACTCGGCGACCCGGCCGAGATCGGTGACGAACGTCCGGACGTTCACCACGTCCGCGAACCCGGCCCCGTGCGCCGCGAGGATCCGCTCCAGCAGCGAGAAGATCACCTCGGACTGCCGGGCCATGTCGCCGGGCGCGTCGACCTTCCCGTCCTCGGTGAGCGCGATCTGCCCCGACACGTACAGCATCGGACCGGCCGTCACGTGCGCGGCGTGCGAGTAGAAGGGGTTCGGCGGCGGCGGGACGGTGGCGGGGTCGCCGAGCGTGACGCGCATGGGGGAGTCCTTCCGTGTCTGATCCGCGAGTGCGATGAGGTCGTGCGGCCCGAGGCCGTCCGCCAGCGCGGCGGACGCGCGGGCGCGCGCGGCGGCGAGGACGCCCTCGGTGGGCGCTCCCGGGACGTCCAGCGCGAGATCGAGGTCCTTGGCGGCGAGCGCGACCGTGAAGCGCGGCGCCGCGCCGGGCACCGCGTCCTTCAGCCGCCGCGCCTGCGCGCTCGTGCGGGACAGCACGTCCAGCACGAGGTCGCGGTCGAGGCCCAGGCGGCCGGCGAGCGCGAGCGCCTCGCCGAGCACGGCGAAGTTCGCGACCAGCATGCCGTTCGCGACGAGCTTCAGCGCGGCGCCGGACCCGGGCGGGCCCGCGTGCCGGACCCGTCCGAGCGCCTCCAGCGCCCCGGTGCACCGGGCGAGATCGTCGTCCGTGCCGCCGACCAGCACCTCCAGCTCGCCCGCCTCCGCCTGCGGGACGCTGCCCACCACCGGCGCGTCGACGTGGCCGACGCCGTCCGGCAGCCGTTCGCGCACGCGGCGCGCGGCGTCCGGGCCGATCGTCGACGTGTCGGCGACGACGGCTCCGGGCTCCAGCGCGGCGGCGGCCCCGTCGGGGCCGAACAGCACGTCCTCGACGGCGTCCGCGTCGGTGAGCATGGTGATGACGACCTCGCGGCCGGCGGCGGCCCGCGCGGGGGAGGCGGCGAGCGCCGCGCCGAGGTCGGCGGGCACCCTGCTCGCGGTCCGGTTCCACACCGCCACGTCGTGGCCTGCGGCGATCAGCCGCCCGGCCATCGGGGCGCCCATGCGCCCCAGTCCGAGAAAAGCGATTCGTGTCATGGTGCGACCGACGCTAGGCGCCGCCGAGCCATGCCACCAGCGCAGGTTTCGCAGACCGGCCATGCGCGACCCGCATGGCTAGCGAGCCGGCTCAGCCGAAGCGGCGGGCCGAGGCGTTCTCCTGGGCCAGCCGGTGCAGGGCCGTCAGGACCTGCTCGTACAGCACGGTGGAGACGAGCAGGGTGTGGACGGTCCGGGCGCGCGGCGCCCCGTCGGCCACCCGGCCGATCTCGTGGTCGGCGACCTCGGCGGCGGCCTTCACGTAGGGCCGCAGGTCGGTGAGGGTGATCGGGAAGCCGAGCCGGCGCAGCGCGACGAAGGTGTGCGCGAGCAGGTCGCGGGCGGGGGAGCGGTCGCCGACCGTCCAGCCGAGCTCGCGGACGAGCGCGTCGACGTCCTGCCGCGCGGCGCGCCAGTGCGGGTCGTACGGCGCGGCGACGTGCGGTCCGATGGCGTACTGGGCGGTGCCGAACAGCTCGTGCAGGCCGACCCGCTCGTCCTCGATCGCCTCGACGATCCGCTGGATCGCCGCGACCGGCAGGTCGCCGACCTCGCGCAGCGCGCTGATCAGCCGCAGCCGCTCCAGGTGCCGGTGGTCGTACTCGGCGCGGGTCGCGCTGACCGTCGAGCCCTTCGGGAGGAGCCCCTCCCGGATGTAGAACTTGATCGTCTGGACCGTCAGGCCGCTGCGATCGCTGAGCTCGGAGATCTGCACCGCGCACCTCCCTGTCCGGAGCACAACGCTATCCAGGGCGTGCGGGCCGATACCGGCACTCTTCAAAGGTGGCCCGAGATGCGGTGCTTTGTCGGACCATGCGCGGAGACGGTCCGGCCGGGCCGCCGGGCCGCCGGGCCGCCAGGGGGCGGGGCGGGCACCGGGCGCCGCCCCGCCCCCGGCGTCAGGCGGTCAGCCGCAGATCGGCGACGGACCGTCCGGCGCGCACCGCGCACCCGCCGGGCAGCCGCTCGTCCAGCGGGACCCGGACGGTCACCCGCTCGCCCGCCGCGGCCTCGGCGACCGCGAACCCGGCGAGCCGGAGCGGCGGCCCGTCCGGCGCGGCGTACACCTGGACGACCTCGCGCCCCGGCCGGGCGCCCCCGAAGCGGACCGCCACCACCGCCCCCCCCACCGCCACCGCCCCCGACACCGACACCCCGTCCGGGTAGCGCAGGCCGGGCCCCAA
>NZ_JBEYYT010000053.1:0-35408 GCF_040645715.1 Spirillospora sp. NPDC046719
GCGCACCGGGTGCGGGACGGGCGTGCCGAAGCCGGCGCACGGCCAGACCGCGACCGGGTCGCCCAAGCGGGCGATCCCGGCGCGGGGCACGGTGTCGAGCCCCGTGTCGAGTCCCGTGCCGGCGCCGTCACCGGCGGGCGGGGACGGCGCGTCCTCCGGTGGGACGCTCTGGGCGGCGTACGCGGGGTCGGTGTAGAAGCCGGGGTCGGTGATCACTGGAAGATCGGTCAACGTCGGGGCGGCAGGGGTCGGGGCGCTGTCGAACGGGGCGACCTTCTGGTCTTCCATGTGCCGTTGTACGCGGCGCGACCCGGGAACGTTCGACGGTCCCGCCGGCGACTTGCGGCGCCCCTCCCCCGGGCGCCGCGAGCGACCGCCTAGCCCGCCTGTTCCCGCAGGTAGGCGTCGCGGACGCGGCTGCGGCTGAGCTTGCCGGACGGGGTGCGCGGCAGCGACGCGCGGAACTCCACCCGGCGCGGGTGCTTGAGCCTGGCGAGCCGGGGCTCGCAGTGGGCGAGCAGCTCGGCGGCGAGGGCGTCGCCCGCGACGGCGCCGTCCGCGGGCTCGACGAGGGCGACGACGCGCTGCCCCCAGTCCTCGTCCGGGACGCCGATGACGGCGACGTCGCCGACGGCGGGATGCTGGAGCAGCACGGACTCGATCTCGGCCGGGTAGATGTTCACGCCGCCGGAGATGATGAGGTCGGTGCGGCGGTCGCTCATGTAGAGCCAGCCGTCCTCGTCGAGGTGGCCGAGGTCGCCGGGGGTGTAGAACTCGCCGCGCATGGTGGAGGCGGTCTTGCCGGGGTCGCGGTGGTACTCGAAGCCGGGCTGGCCGGCGGCGTAGATCAGGCCGGTCTCGCCGGGCGGCAGCTCCGCGCCCTCCGGGTCGAGGATCTTGATCCGCACGCCGTCGACGGCGCGGCCGACCGTGCCGGGGTGGGCGAGCCAGTCCTGCGGGGTGGCGACGACGACGGCGCCGCTCTCGGTGGAGCCGTAGTACTCGTAGAGGACGGGCCCCCACCAGTCCATCATCCGCTGCTTGGTCTCGACGGGGATCGGCGCGGCGCTGTGGTAGACCTGCCGCAGCGACGACAGGTCGTACCGGGCGCGGACGTCGTCGGGCAGGGCGAGCATGCGGTGGAACATGGTCGGCACCATGAAGGAGTTGGTGACGCCGTGCCGCTGGATCAGCTCCAGGGTCGGCTCGGGCCGGAACCGGGACGCGACGACGACGGCGTGCCCGAGGCTGAGCGCCATCATCGCGTGGACGCAGGGCGCCGAGTGGTAGAGCGGCCCGATCGCGAGGTGCACCTCGTCGCCCGGTTCGAGGCCGAGGTGGGTCATCAGCGTCGTGCGCATGACGTCGAAGAGCAGTTCCGGCGGGACGTCCGGCAGCGGGCGCCGCACGCCCTTGGGGCGCCCGGTCGTCCCGGACGTGTAGAGCATGATGGAGCCCATCCGGCGCTTGGCGGGCGGTGCGGCGCTGCCGGACGCGCACAGCCCGGCCATCGAGCGGTACCCCTCGGCCGGGTCGACGCTGATCCGCAGCTCGGCGGCGATCCCGGCCTCGTCGGCGGCTCCGGACACCACGGGCGTGAAGGCGCTCTCGGTCACGACGGCCCTGGCGCCGCAGTCGGCGAGGATGTAGCCGATCTCGGGGGCGGTCAGGTGGCGGCTCACCGGGACGATGTAGAGGCCGGACTGCATCGCCGCCAGGAGCACGGTGAGGAAGTCGGGCCGGTTGCCGAGGACGGTCGCGACGGCGTCGCCGGGCCGCAGGCCGAGCCCGTCCAGGGCGTTCGACAGCCGGTTCACCTCGGCGTGCAGCTCGCCGTAGGAGACGGGGACGCCGGGGGCCAGGATCGCCGGGCGGTCCGGGTCGTTGGTCGCGATCTCGTAGAAGCCGACGCCCTCGACGCCCATACGGCTCTCCTCTGCAGCGGGTGGGATGACCGGTGACCTTTCATCCCATATGACCCACCCGTGGGGCGGCGCGTCAAGATTGCGGACCGTCCGGAATCCGGGGCGGTCCGGGGCGCCGGCTCGGCCCGTCAGGCGGCTTCGAGGGCGGCGCGGGCCATGGTGTGCAGGAGGGCGCCCATCGCGTCGCGGTCGAGGCCGGCGGCGCTGCGCGGGGTGGAGTTCAGCAGGCCGAAGCAGGCGTGGACGGCGGCGCGCGTCCGCCCGTCGGGCAGGCCGGGGCGCAGCCGCCGCAGCACGGCCACCCATTCCTCCACGTAGGCGCGCTGCAGCCGGCGGACCTCGTGCCGCTGCGGCGCGGGGACGTTGTCGAGCTCGCGCTCGTGGACGGTGATCAGCGCGGGGTTGTCCAGCGCGAACGCGATGTGGAAGCGGAGCAGCGCGTCGAGGGCCCGGCCGGGGTCGGGGTCGGCGGCGCGGCGGACGCCCTCGGCGTGCAGCCGCTCGCTGATGTCGACGAGCATCTCGCCCAGGACCGCCTCCTTGCCGCTGAAGTGCCGGTAGAGGGCGGGGCCGGTGAGCCCGACGGCCCGTCCGACGTCGCCGATGGACGCTCCGTGGTAGCCGCGGGAGGCGAACAGCTCGGCCGCGGCGGCGAGGATCTCCGCGCGGCGCGGGTTCACCGCGGCGAGGGGCGTACCGGCGGCCGGGTCGCCGGGCGCCGGGTCGCCGGGCGCCGCGGCCGGGTAGGAGGTCATGGAGGAAGTCTAGACCAAGCTTGTTAATGAGCATTAACATCTCTAGCATCGGCGTTGTTAACGAGCATTAACAGGGAAGGGGACCATGACCGGACCCGAGATCGGCAGCCGCGCCGACGTGGCCGGCGAGGCGTTCAAGGCGAACGCCGCGCACAACGCCGCGCTGGCGGCGGAGCTGCGCGACCGCGTCGACCTGGCGGGGCGCGGCGGTCCCGAGCGGGCCCGCGAGCGGCACGTGGCGCGCGGCAAGCTGCTCCCCCGCGACCGGGTCGACACGCTGCTCGACCCCGGCTCGCCGTTCCTGGAGCTGTCGCCCCTCGCCGCGAACGGCATGTACGGCGACGAGGCGCCGGGCGCCGGGATCATCACCGGCGTCGGCCGGGTGTCCGGCCGCGAGTGCGTGATCGTCGCCAACGACGCCACCGTGAAGGGCGGGACGTACTACCCGATCACGGTCAAGAAGCATCTGCGCGCGCAGGAGGTGGCCCTGCACAACCGCCTCCCCTGCGTCTACCTGGTCGACTCCGGCGGCGCGTTCCTGCCCCGCCAGGACGAGGTGTTCCCCGACCGCGAGCACTTCGGCCGCATCTTCTACAACCAGGCGACCATGTCCGGGCGCGGCATCCCGCAGATCGCCGCGGTCATGGGCTCCTGCACGGCGGGCGGCGCCTACGTCCCGGCGATGAGCGACGAGGCGGTGATCGTCCGCGGCCAGGGCACGATCTTCCTCGGCGGCCCGCCGCTGGTGAAGGCCGCGACCGGCGAGATCGTGACGGCGGAGGAGCTGGGCGGCGGCGAGCTGCACTCCCGCACCTCCGGGGTGACCGACCACCTCGCCGAGGACGACGCGCACGCGCTGCGGATCGTCCGCGACATCGTCGGCACGCTCGGCCCGCGCGAGCCGCGCCCGTGGGACGCGGCGGCGCCGGAGGAGCCGGCGGTCGACCCGTCCGAGCTGTACGGTGTCGTCCCGCCCGATCCGCGCACCCCCTACGACGTGCGCGAGGTGATCGCGCGGATCGTGGACGGCAGCCGGTTCCAGGAGTTCAAGAAGGAGTACGGCACGACGCTGGTCACCGGGTTCGCGCGGATCCACGGGCACCCGGTCGGGATCGTCGCCAACAACGGCATCCTGTTCGGCGAGTCGGCGCAGAAGGGCGCGCACTTCATCGAGCTGTGCGACCGGCGCAGCGTCCCGCTGGTCTTCCTGCAGAACATCACCGGTTTCATGGTCGGCCGCGAGTACGAGGCGGGCGGCATCGCCAAGCACGGCGCGAAGATGGTCACGGCCGTGTCGTGCGCGCGCGTCCCGAAGTTCACGGTCGTCATCGGCGGCTCGTTCGGCGCGGGCAACTACGCGATGTGCGGCCGGGCGTACTCGCCGCGCTTCCTGTGGATGTGGCCGAACGCCCGCATCTCGGTGATGGGCGGGGAGCAGGCCGCGAGCGTGCTCGCGACGGTCCGCCGCGACCAGATGGACGCCCGCGGCGAGGAGTGGCCGGCCGACGACGAGGAGGCGTTCAAGGCGCCGATCCGCGACCAGTACGAGGCGCAGGGCAACCCGTACTACTCGACGGCCCGGCTGTGGGACGACGGGGTGATCGACCCGCTCGACACCCGCCGCGTCCTCGGCCTCGGGCTGTCCGCCGCCGCCAACGCACCGCTGGAGCCGGTCGGCTACGGCGTCTTCCGGATGTGAGGGGCCCAATGTCTTCCCGGCACGGAGCCACGGCGCCTTCCCGGCGCGGGGCATCGATGTTCGACAGCGTCCTGGTCGCCAACCGGGGCGAGATCGCCGTCCGCGTGTTCCGCACGCTGCGGCGGCTCGGGATCCGGTCGGTGGCCGTCCACACCGACGCCGACGCGCGCGCCCGGCACGTCCGCGAGGCCGACGAGGCGCTGCGCGTCCCCTCCTACCTGGACATCGACGCGGTCGTCGGCGCCGCCCGCGCGGCGGGCGCGGCGGCCGTCCACCCCGGGTACGGGTTCCTGGCGGAGAACACCGCGTTCGCGCGGGCCTGCGCGGACGCCGGCCTGGTGTTCATCGGGCCGCCCGCCGCCGCGATCGAGGCGATGGGCGACAAGATCCGCGCGAAGCGGACCGTCGCCGCGGCCGGCGTCCCGGTCGTCCCCGGCCGGGACGAGCCGGGCCTGTCGGACGCCGAGCTGGAGGCCGCCGCGCTGGAGGTCGGGCTTCCGGTGCTGCTCAAGCCGTCCGCGGGCGGCGGCGGCAAGGGCATGCGGCTGGTCCGGGACGCGGCGGACCTCCCGGACGCGATCGCGTCCGCCCGCCGCGAGGCGCGCGGCTCGTTCGGCGACGACACCCTGCTCGCCGAGCGGTTCGTGGAGAACCCCCGGCACATCGAGATCCAGGTGTTCGCCGACGCGCACGGCAACGCCGTCCACCTGGGCGAGCGCGAGTGCAGCCTGCAGCGCCGGCACCAGAAGATCGTCGAGGAGGCGCCGTCGCCGCTGCTGGACGAGGCGTCCCGCGCGCGGATGGGCGCCGCCGCCGTCGCCGCCGCGCAGGCGGTCGGCTACGTCGGCGCCGGGACGGTCGAGTACATCGTGTCCGCCGACCGCCCGGACGAGTTCTTCTTCATGGAGATGAACACCCGGCTGCAGGTCGAGCACCCCGTCACCGAGCTGGTCACCGGCCTGGACCTGGTCGAGCTCCAGCTCCGCGTCGCCGCCGGCGAGCCGCTGCCGTTCGCGCAGGAGGACGTGCGGCTGGACGGCCACGCGATCGAGGCGCGCGTCTACGCCGAGGACCCGGCGCGCGGCTTCCTGCCGACGGGCGGGACGGTCCTGGCGCTCGACGAGCCGGAGGGCGTCCGCGTCGACTCCGGCCTCGACGTCGGGACGGAGGTCGGCGGGTCCTACGACCCGATGCTGGCGAAGGTGATCGTGCACGGCGGCGACCGCACCGAGGCGCTGCACCGCCTCGACCGGGCGCTCGCCGGGTACACGCTGCTGGGCGTGCCGACGAACGTGGCGTTCCTGCGGGCGCTGCTGAAGCACCCGTCCGTCGCGTCCGGCGACCTCGACACCGGCCTGGTGGAGCGGGCGCTCGACGAGCTGACCGCGGACGGCGGCGCGCCGCCGGAGGTGCTCGCCGCCGCCGCGCTGGACCGGATGCTCGCGCTGGAGCCCGCCGACGGCGACCCGTGGGCGATCCCGGACGGCTGGCGCCCCGGCGCGCACGCCTGGACGCCGTGGATCATCACGCCGTCCGGCGGCGAGCCCGTCGAGGTCCGCGTGCAGGGGCGGGCCGCGGCCGCGCGGGTGGCCGTCGGGGACGGCGAGCCGGTGGACGCGTCGCTGACCGGTTCGACCCTCACCTACGGCGGCCGGACGGTCTCGTTCACCGCCGCCCGCGACGGGCGCACGCTCTGGCTCGGGCGCGACGGGCGCGCGTGGGCGCTCGCCGAGCACGTCAAGGCGGAGGGCGGCGCCGCGGCGGACGCGTCCGGCGACGGCGTCCTGCGCAGCCCGATGCCCGGCACCGTCCTGGCGGTCAAGGTCGGCGAGGGCGACCGGGTGGACGAGGGGCAGCCGCTCGTCGTCGTCGAGGCGATGAAGATGGAGCACACCGTCACCGCGCCGCGCGCCGGCGTCGTGGCGCAGCTGCCGGCCCGCGCGGGCGCCCAGGTCGCCCTGGACGCGGTGCTGGCCGTGATCGAGGAGGCATGATGGCGACACCGCTGCCGGGCCTGCCCGACCGCGTCACGATCTACGAGGTCGGGCCGCGGGACGGGCTGCAGAACGAGAAGGCGGTCGTCCCGGTCGAGGTGAAGTCGGAGTTCGTCACCCGGCTCGCGGGCGCGGGGCTCACCACGATCGAGACGACGAGCTTCGTCCATCCGAAGTGGGTGCCGCAGCTCGCCGACGCCGAGGAGCTGCTCGGCGTGCTCCCCCGGTCCGGCGACGTCCGGTACCCGGTGCTCGTCCCGAACGAGCGGGGCCTGGACCGGGCGCTCGCGAACGGCATCACCGAGATCGCGATCTTCGGGAGCGCGACCGAGACGTTCGCGCGCCGCAACCTCAACCGGACCGTGGACGAGTCGCTCGCGATGTTCGCGCCCGTCGTGGAACGCGCGCGCGCCGAGGGGCTGTGGGTGCGCGCCTATGTGTCGATGGCGTGCGGCGACCCGTGGGAGGGCGACGTCCCGATCGAGCAGGTCGTGTCCGTCGCGTCCCGGCTGATGGACCTCGGCTGCTCGCAGCTGAGCATCGGCGACACGATCGGCGTCGGCACGCCAGGCCACGTCACCGCGCTGATCGAGGCGCTGGCCGCGGCGGGCATCGGCACCGACCGGCTCGCCGTGCACTTCCACGACACCTACGGGCAGGCGCTCGCCAACACCCTCGCCGCGCTGCGCGCCGGCGTCACCGTCGTGGACGCGTCGGCGGGCGGCCTCGGCGGCTGCCCGTACGCCGAGAGCGCCACCGGCAACCTGCCCACCGAGGACCTCGTCTGGATGCTGAACGGGCTGGGCGTCGAGACGGGCGTCGACCTCGACGCGCTCGCCGCCACCAGCCGCTGGATGGCCGGGCGGCTCGGCCGCCCGAGCCCGTCCCGCGTCGTCCAGGCCCTGTCACCGAAATCGGAGTAACCCTGATGATCGACTTCAAGCTCAGCGACGAGCAGGAGGAACTGCGGCGCACCGTCGAGCGGTTCGCGCGCGAGACCGTGGCCCCGGTGATCGGCGACCTGTACGAGCGCGGCGAGTTCCCGTACGACATCGTCGCGGCGATGGGCAAGATGGGGCTGTTCGGGCTGCCGTTCCCCGAGGAGCACGGCGGCATGGGCGGCGACTACTTCGCGCTCTGCCTGGCGCTGGAGGAGCTGGCGCGGGTCGACTCGTCCGTGGCGATCACGCTGGAGGCGGGCGTCTCGCTCGGCGCGATGCCGATCTACCGGTTCGGGTCGGACGAGCAGAAGGCGCGCTGGCTGCCGATGCTGACGTCCGGTGAGAAGCTCGCCGGGTTCGGGCTGACCGAGCCGGGCGGCGGCTCCGACGTCCCGGGCGGGATGCGGACGACGGCCCGGCTGGACGGCGACTCGTGGGTGATCAACGGGTCGAAGGCGTTCATCACCAACTCCGGCACCGACATCACCGCGTTCGTGACCGTCACCGCGTTCACCGGCGACGGCGAGATCTCCACGATCATCGTGCCGAGCGGCACGCCCGGCTTCACGGTCGGCCGCAAGTACTCCAAGGTCGGCTGGTCGTCCTCGGACACCCGCGAGCTGTCGTTCGACGACGTCCGCGTCCCGGCGGAGAACCTCGTCGGCGAGCGCGGCCGGGGCTACGCGCAGTTCCTGCGGATCCTGGACGAGGGCCGGATCGCGATCGCCGCACTGTCGGTCGGCCTGGCGCAGGGCTGCGTGGACGAGTGCCTGCGCTACGCCGGCGAGCGGGAGGCGTTCGGCAAGGAGATCGGCCGCTACCAGGCGATGCAGTTCAAGATCGCCGACATGGAGGTCCGCGCGCACACGGCCCGCCTCGCGTACTACGCGGCGGCGGCGAAGATGCTGGCCGGGGAGCCGTTCAAGAAGGAGGCGGCGATCGCCAAGCTCGTCGCGTCCAACGCGGCGATGGACAACGCCCGCGACGCCACGCAGGTCTTCGGCGGGTACGGCTTCATGAACGAGTACGCCGTCGGCCGCTTCTACCGCGACGCGAAGATCCTGGAGGTCGGCGAGGGGACGTCCGAGGTCCAGCGCATGCTGATCGCCCGCGCCCTCGGCCTGCCCGCGTCCTGACGGCGTGTGCGGGAGGGGGCGCGGCCCTCTCCCGCGCCCGGGTCACTCGACGAGGCGGTCCAGGACGGCGAACGCCTTCAGGACCGTCTCGCGCTCCTCTTCGGTGCAGCGGTCCTGGAGGGCGCGGCTCAGCCATTCGTCGCGGGCCTGCCGGGAGCCCTCGACCCATTCGCGCCCGGCGTCGCTCGGCGTGACCAGCTGGCGGCGGCCGTCCTCGGGGTCGGGGTCGCGGCGGATGAGGCCGCGCTCCTCCAGGACGGCGATCGTGGCGGCCATGGACTGCGGGCGGACCCGCTCGGCCGCGGCGAGCGCGCTCGCGCTGGCCGCGCCGTCCTTGAGCAGCCGGCTCAGCACCGCCGTCTGCGACGGTGTGAGATCGTGGGCTCCGCCGATCTCGCGCAGCCTGCGGCGCAGCCGGCTGAACACGACCCGCACCTCCCGGGCGGCCCGGGCGGCCGAGGGGGAGATGGGCTCGACGCTGTCGCTCATGACCCCAGTGTAATTTATTCAGTCTGAACTGTCCAGTTCAAGCTGATCAAAACGGCTCCGCGACCGGGCGGCGAGGCCGGCCACCGCGGCGGCCGGCGCGGCCACCGCGACCAGCACGGACCCGGTCGCGGTCAGCGTCCCCAGCGTGCCGAAGACCGCCACGCCGAGCGCGGTGCCGGTCTGCCGGGCCGCGTTGAGCGCCCCCTGCCCCGTCGCCGCCAGCCGCAGCGGGACGGCCGCCGACATGTCGGCGATGCACGCCGGGATCGCCAGCGGGCTCCCGGTCCCGATCAGAACCTGGACGGCGAACACCGTCCACAGCGACGCCCCGCCTCCCGCGAGGACGAGCCCGCCCAGCACGTCCATCGCCATCCCCGCGAGCATCACCCGCCGCGCCCCGAACCGGACGACGAGCCGCCCCGTGACCATCGGCACGAACGCCACCGGGACGGTCATCGGCAGGAACGCCAGCCCCGTCTGCAACGGCGTCAGCCCGCGCGCGTCCACCATCCACTGGGTCAGCGTGAACAGCAGGCCGTAGTAGACGAGCTGCGACGCGACCGCGACGACCAGGTCCACGCGGACCCGGGGCAGCGCCATCAGCGCGGGCGGCAGGACCGGCGACGCCGCCCGCCGCTGCGTCGCCGGGAGAACGGCGACGGCGGCGAGCGCGGCGAGCAGCGCCACGGCGGGCGGGACCCGCAGCCAGCCGCTCGTCCCCGCGTCCACCAGCCCGAACGTCAGCGCGGTGAGCCCCGCGACAGACAGCAGCAACCCGGTCCGGTCGATCGGCCGCGCCGTCCCCGACCGGTGCCCGCTCAGCCCGCCCGACGCCGCGAGTGCCAGCCCCGCGACCGGGACGTTCACCAGGAACACCAGCCGCCATCCGGCGAGCGACACCAGCGCGCCGCCGAGCACCGGTCCCGCGACGATGCCGAGGCCGGTGATCGAGACGAGCGCGCCGATCCGGCGGGACCGCTCGTCCCGGTCCGGGTAGAGCGCGGCGAGCAGCGCCATCGACGCGGGCACCAGCCCGGCGGCGGGCACGCCGAGCAGCGCCCGGCCCGCGACCAGGAGGCCGGCGCCGGGCGCGGCCGCGCAGAGCAGCGCGACGGCGGCGAACGCGCCGAGCGCCGCCCGGTACACCCGGCGCGGGCCCCACCGGTCGGCGACCGAGCCGGACGCGAGCATCAGTCCGGCGAGCACCACCGTGTAGGCGTCCACCGCCCAGGGCAGTGCCGCCGCGGGCGCGTGCAGGTCGCGCCGCATGTCGGGCAGCGCCACGTTGAGGATCGTCGCGTCCATCGCGATCATGAAGTTGCCGGCCGCGATGCCGGCGAACCGGAGCGGGGCGCCCCGCCGGGCCGGCGGGCTGTCGAGGATCGTCATGGCCACGACCCTCGCCGTCCGGCCGCCCCGCCCGACAGGCCGTGGATCCGATGGGGCCATCGAGAAGTCCGATGGCATAATCCGGACGTGGATTCGCGCTACCTGCGGGCCTTCGTGGCCGTGGCGGAGACCGGGGGCATCTCCTCCGCCGCCGAGCGGCTCGGCTACGCCCAGTCGAGCCTCAGCATCCAGCTGCGCCGGCTGGAGGACGACCTCGGCGTCCGCGTCCTGGCCCGCACCAGCACCGGCACGGCCCTCACCGACGCGGGCCGCCGCCTGCTCCCCTACGCGGTGCAGTCGCTCGAACTGGAGGACCGGATGCGCCGCGCCGCGCGCGACGTGGCCCCGCGGCTGCGCGTCGGCGCCCTGGACTGCCTCGCCGACGAGTGGACGACCGACCTGCTCGCCGCCTTCCAGCACGGCGCCGCCGGCCCGGGCACCGCGCGCGAGGTGGACCTGGCGGTCGGCGACCGCGCGTTCCTCGCCGCCGGGCTCGAGGCCGGCCGTCTCGACCTCGTGTTCGTCTACGACAACGGCGCCCCCGCCACGGGCCCCCACGAGATCGTCGACGAGGACCGCGTCGTCCTGGTCGCCGCGCCCGAGCACCCCCTCGCCCAGGCGTCGCCGCTGGACCCGGCCGCGCTGATGACGGCGGAGTTCCTCATCGTCAACCCCGAGTGCACGTCCGAGATGCTGACCCGCCGCTACGGCCGCGCCCTCGGCCCGGGCACCCGCATCGGCATGGCCACCGGCTCCCTCGCCGCGCTGCGCCGGATGGCCGCGCTCGGCCGCGGCGTCGCGCTCGTCCCCGAGACGGCCGTCCGCGCCGAGCTCGACGCCGGCGACCTCGTCCGGCTCGATCCCGCCGTCGACGAGGTCACCGCCGTCCACATCGAGGCCCGGTGGCGTCCCGGCGCCGAGCCCCTGGTCCGCCCCCTGGTCGAGCTGGCCCGGCGGTCCGCCGGCCTGGTGCGCGGCGGGGCCGGTGCGGCTCGGGCGTCTTGACGGCGGCGGACCGCCGTCCGACGATTCGATCATGGCGACGGCAGAGGACGGCGCGGCAGAGGACGGGCGGCGCGCCGGGACGGGCCCCGGCGAGATCGCGGACGACGGGTCGGCGGTCGAGTTCTACGCCGCGCTCCCGCCGGACGTCGCGAGCGCCGCGCTCGTCCACACGACGATCCCGGCCGGCACGCCGATCCTGGAGCTGGGCGCGGGCGCCGGGCGGGTCACCCGCCCGCTGGTCGGGTTCGGCCATCCGGTGACGGCGGTGGACGGCTCCGCGGCGATGCTCGCCCGGATCGAGGGCGCGCGCACGGTGTGCTCGCCGATCCAGGACCTGGACCTGCCCGACCGGTTCGGCTGCGTCCTGCTGATGTCGTACCTGGTCAACTACGGCGACCGGGCGGCGCTCCTCGCGGCCTGCCGCCGCCACGTCCGGCCGGACGGCGTGGTCGTCGTCCAGCGCGACACGGGCAGGCACTGGCACGACGACGCGCCCCGGGAGTGGACGCACGACGGCGTCCGCTACCGGGTGGCGCACCTCGAACGGCCCGAGCCCGGGACGGTCGTCGCGACGCTCGAATACCGGATCGGCGAGCGGCGCTGGACGCACACCTTCACCAACCGGCACCTCGGCGACGAGGAGCTTCCCGCGGTGCTGGACGCGGCGGGCCTGCGCCTCGGCCACTTCCTGGACGACGACGGCGCCTGGTTCACCGCCCGCCCCCGCTGACCCGCGGCCCGGCCTGTCGGACCCGTGCGGCACATTGGTCCGCGAAAACGGCGGAGCCGGCGCATGCGGGAGGACCGATGGACGAGCGGACGTGGTGGACCCTGATCGAGGACGCGCGGGCCGAGGCCGGCGCGCACGCCGACGACCGCGACTCCCCCGACGACCCGCTGATCGACCTGGTGGCCGACCGGCTCGCGGAGCTGGACGGCCCCGGCATCGTCGCGTTCGACGCCATGCTGACGCGCGTCCTCGACTCGGCGTACCGGCGGCCGCTCTGGAACGCCGCCTACCTCATTGAGGGCGGCTGCGGCGACGACGGCTTCATGGACTTCCGCGCCGGGCTCGCACTGCTGGGACGCGACGTGTTCGCGCGCGCCGTCGACGACCCCGACACGCTGGCCGACGTTCCCACGGTGGTGCGGATGGCCCGGGAGGACGAAGGGTGGATCGGCGCGGAGGGCCTGCACTACGCGGCGCGCAGCACCTACGAGCGCGTCATGGGAGAGACCGAGTCGTTCGACGCGGCGATGGAGTCGGCCGTGCGCTCGATGCGGCGGCCCGAGCGGCCCGCGGGCGAGAACTGGAACGTCGAGAACGACGCCGAGACCCGGCTGCACCTGCCCCGGCTGGCCGCCTTGTTCCTCTGAGCGGTTGTCACCATGAGCTTGACAGCTAATGGCATTAGCCTTAGCTTGTAGCTAACGCCATTAGCCAAGCAGGAGGGCACCAGGCCATGAGCACCGCCACCGCTCCGACCGTCCGCAAGGGTTCCGCCGCGCTCGTGGCCCGCCGCACCGCCTGGGGCGCGAACGCGCTGTTCTGGACCGCGTTCGCCGTCCTAGAAGGCGTCAACCACGGCTGGCTCGCCGCGCTCCTCGCGGTCGCGTTCTTCATCGCGCCCGACCTCACCTTCCTGGCCGGGATCCGGGACGCGCACACCGTCGAGCGCGGGCAGCTCCCGGCACGCGCCGTCCCGTACTACAACACCGCGCACCGCGCGCTGGTCCCGCTCGCGCTCATGGCCCTCTACACGGTCGGCCCGTTCGCGTGGGCTCCGATCTTCGCCGGGCTCTGCGGCTGGATGGCCCACATCTCGTTCGACCGCGCCCTCGGCTACGGCCTGCGCACCAAGGACGGCTTCCAGCGCCACTGACCCCCTCCTCCGACCCGAAGGCGGGCGCCGCTACGATCGCGGACGGCGTGAACTGACGCGAGGTGCCCCTCGGGGAGAATCGGGAAGCCGGTGCGAATCCGGCACGGGCCCGCCGCGGTGACCGGGGAGCCGCCGCCCACGCGCGCACGCGCGGCCACTGGCCGTCAGGCCGGGAAGGCGGGCGGTGAGGCGTCGATCCGGGAGTCCGAAGACCGGCCTCGCTCCACCGGCCGCCCGCCCTGGGCGGCCCGACCGCAGCGGGAGCCTGCCCATGAACCTGTACGACGTCATCCACCGCCGCCGCGACGTGCGCGCCGAGTTCACCGGCGCGCCGATCCCGGACGGCGTCCTCGACCGCATCCTCACCGCCGCGCACGCCGCCCCCAGCGTCGGCCTCTCCCAGCCCTGGGACTTCGTGCTGGTCCGCGACCCGGACGTCCGCCGCGCGTTCCACGACCACGTCCGGTCCGAGCGCGACGCGTTCGCCGCCACCCTCACCGGCGACGCCGCCGCCCGCTTCGCCCGCATCAAGATCGACGGGGTGCTCGAATCCACCGTGTCGATCGTGGTCACCTACGACGCCGAGCGCGGCGGCCCCGCCGTCCTCGGCCGGCACGCGATCGCCGACGCCGGCCTGTACTCCGTCTGCCTGGCCGTCCAGAACCTCTGGCTGGCGGCGACGGCGGAGGGACTGGGCGTCGGCTGGGTGTCGTTCTACCGCGAGCCCTACCTGCAGGAACTCCTCGGCATCCCGGCGAGCGTCCGGCCGGTCGCCTGGCTGTGCGTCGGGCCGGTCACGCACCTGGAGACCGTCCCCGACCTCGAACGGCACGGCTGGCGGCACCGCCGCCCCCTCCACGCGGCCGTCCACCACGACCGCTGGTGAGCACGGCACCCGAATAATCAGGTGCGCCGCCCCGCCCCTGGCGTGATCATGCCTGCATGGACCCCGTACGCATCAGGCGCATGTCGCGGGACGACCTCGTCGCGACCGAGCGCGCGGCGGCGGTGACGTTCCTCGAAGGCGACCGCCTCAGCCGGCGGGTGGGCGAACCGGACCCGGAACCGCCGACGGAGGAGCAGTCCCGCCGCCTGATCGACCGCCTGGGCCACTTCCTGACCGTCGACCCGGACGGCTGCTGGCTCGCCGAAGAGGGCCGGGACGTCGTGGGCTTCGCCGTCTCCCAGAACCGCGAACGGCTCTGGTACCTGGCGACCTACGGCGTCCTGCCCGGCCGGCAGGGGAAGGGCATCGGCAAGCGCCTGATGGACGCCGTGCTCCGGCACGCCGGCGACCGCCCAGGGCTGTTCTCCTCGACGGTGCATCCGGCGGCGACGCGCCGCTACCGGCTGGCGGGCTTCACCCTGCACCCGCAGATGCGGATGGTCGGCACCGTCGACCGGTCCACGCTGCCCGCCGTCCGCGGCCTGCGGGACGGGCGGAGCGACGACCTGGAGTGGATGGACCGGCTGGACACCGCCGTCCGCGGCGCGGGCCACGGCCCCGACCACGTCCACATGCTGGAGACGCTGCGGCTGGTCGTCTCCGACGCGCCCGGCCGGCGCGGCTACGTCTACATCGACGAGGCCGCGGGACGTCCCGCACTGCTGGCCGCCGACCGTCCCGAGACCGCCGAGAGCCTGCTGTGGGAGGCGCTCGCCGCCGCGCGCGGGGACACCCTCGTCAACTGCATCACCACCGGCAACCACTGGGCGGTGGACGTCGGCCTCGCCGCCCGCCTCGACATCGGCCAGGAGGGCTACATCGCCGTCCGCGGCATGCCCGCCCCCGCCCCCTACCTGGCGAGCGGCCACTACCTGTGACCGACCGTCCTGCCGCGAGAAGGGGTGGGACGCCTCCGGGCAATCAAGGACGTGACCCCCCTCCACGCCTCCAGAAGGGTCCCGCATGACCCTTCCCCCAGCGCCACGGGACGAGCCGTGACGGGCGCCCCCTCCGAAACGGGCGCCCCGGCGGAGCCGGAGCCGTCGGACGCCGACGTCATCGCCGCCGCGCGGCGCGACCCCGAACGGTTCGCGGATCTCTTCGACCGGCACTACCGGGACATCCACCGCTACGTGGACCGGCGGCTCGGCGCGGACGCCGCGGACGACATCGCGGCCGAGACGTTCCTGATCGCCTTCCGCCGCCGCGCCGTGTTCGACCCGGCGCACACCTCGGCGCGCCCGTGGCTGTACGGCATCGCGACCCGGCTGATCAGCCGCCACCGCCGCGACGAGCTGCGCCGCTACAAGGCGATGGCCCGGATGCGCACCGCCGACGTCGTCGAGAGCCACGAGAGCAGCGTGACCTCGGCGGTGGACGCCGCGAGCTTCGGCCTGAGCCCGGCCCTCGCACGGCTGCGGCACGGCGACCGCGACGTCCTGCTCCTCGTGGCGCTGGCCGAACTCAGCTACCCGGAGGTCGCCGAAGCCCTCGGAATCGCCTACGGGACGGTCTGCTCGCGGCTGAGCCGCGCCCGCAAACAGGTCCGCGCGGCACTGCGCGCATCGGGACACGACGAGGAGGACGACCGTGGATGATCTGACCCTCATCAGCCGGATGCACACCGCCGAGCGCCCCCCGTCCCCCGAGACCGCGCACGCGGCCCGCCGCCGCCTCCTGGCCGAGGCCGCCGCCCCCCGCCGCCGCCTCGCACGGCTCTTCCAGCCGAAGCGGAGGGCGGCGCTGGTCGCGGCGGCCACCGCATGCGCGCTCGCCGCCGCCTCATGGACGGCATACCGAGGGGAGACGCGGCCCCTCTACCATCCGGAACCGCTGGCCGAGCAGAACGGACCCGCGTCCACGTTCCTGCTCGCCGCTGCGGACGCCAGCACACGGCACGCCTCCGACGGGCGCCTGTGGTACGTCCACCGCGTGGTAGGCAAGTCGGTGGTGGTTCCGTCCACCCGTCATCACGGCGCCCACTACACCGTGCAGACCACCAAGGACGCCTACATCCTCAGCGCCAAGTCGGCGAAGGACTTCGGCTCGCTCCCCGGCGGCGACCTGGAGGCGCCGACCAGTCTGAGCTGGGACGGCGAGAAGGTCGCGGTCCGGCCTGCGACGCCCGCCGACGGCAAGGCCTGGAAGGCGGACGGGCGACCCGACGCGGCGCAGCTCGGCATCAGGGACCTGGACGACGAGGTCGGCAGCCCGTTCCTGCAGGAGGGCGCCGAACTCGACTTCGGCGTCGACGCCGCGCGCCGGCTCCCCGCCAACCCGTCCAAGCTGCGCGCATGGCTCCTGAACTACGCGACGAAGTTCGACCATCGGCGCCTGCGCGCCCCGGACCTCTACCTCTTCCTGAACGCCCCCTCCCTGCTCGCCGACCGCGCGGTCACCGACCGGGTCCGGATCGCCACGTACCGGATGCTCGCCGGACTCCGCGACGTCAAGACGATCAACGGCACCGACGCCGCCGGACACCCGGGACGAGGCGTCGCGATGAGGCAGACCACCCGCGACTACGGCACGATCGAGTGGCAGTTGCTCATCGACCCCGAGACCGGACGGCTCACCGCCAGCCAGGGCATCGTGGTGACCCCCGGTCCGAAGAACGCGGGCCTGCGGCCGGGCACCCGCCAGTTCTTCGAGATCGTCAAGGCGGCCGAGTGGACCAACGCCCCCCGCGACAGCCTCCTGCCCAAGTGGATCCTCAACCTGAACCGGCGCCCCGCGACCAACTGACCCCCTCCGGCCGCCCATGTTGACGGTCGAGCAGGGGAAAGGGGCGGATGCTTCGCGCATCCGCCTCTAGGCGCCCGCGTCAGCGAGTGAGGTCGAGGGAACCGGCTTTGACGTCGGCGAGCAGGGACGCCCACCCGGACGCCGCGACGGTCAGCACCGCCCCGTCCGGATCCCGCGAGTCCCGCACCGCCACCCGCCGGTGCCGCCCCCAAGAGCCGCACTTGGAGATCTCGCGCAGTTCGCGATCAGCCCCGAGCACGACGATGCCACTGCCAACGCCGATGCGGCCTTATCGATCATTGATGTGGCGGGAGTCATTAGGCTGACACCGGTGACCACCGAACGCCCAGATGTGCCGCTGATCGCCGACGAACGTGCCCTGCTCCGCGCCAACCTCGACTACCACCGCGCCACCCTCGCATGGAAATGCGACGACCTGAGCGACGACGACCTGCGCGTGCAAGCGTCGAAACCCTCAGCGCTCTCGCTGCTCGGGCTGGTCCGTCACATGGCCGAGGTCGAACGCACCTGGTTCCGCAAGACCGTGAACGGCGAGCGCCACCTGCCCAACGTCTGGTCCCACGCCGACGACTACCAGACCGCCTACGACCCCACCGGCTGCACCCGCGAAGAAGCCTTCACCGCCTGGCGAACCGAAGTCGAGCACTCCCGCCGCATCGAGCACGCCGCCCCGTCGCTGGATCTGGTCGTCCACCAGCCCCGCTGGAACGAGAACGTCTCGCTCCGCTTCGTCATGCTGCACATGATCCACGAGTACGCACGACACAACGGCCACGCCGACCTCATCCGCGAAGCCATCGACGGCACCGTCGGCGCTTGAGGCCCTTCTCACCCCCGGCTGGCACACCATCTCGCCGTTCGTTGGAAAGCGGCTCTTCGTGACGGCCGTGCGTGCTAGCGGTGGTACTACGGCGGGGTTGGATGTTCTTGTACGGGTGTGGACGTACGGGAAGCCGCGGGGGCCGGTCAGGGACCCTGTACCGACAAGGCCTACTCCAGCCGGCCCGCCGCGCCCATCTCCGCCGGCGGGGCATCAAGGCGATCGCCTCCAGCAAGATCTGGCTTCGCGACCTCACCCAGGATCCCGCCGGACACGACCTAGGTGCCCGCGTCAGCGAGCTAGGTCGAGGGAACCGGCCTTGACGTCGGCGAGCAGGGACGCCCACCCGGACGGCGCGACGGCCAGCACCGCCCCGTCCGGATCCTTGGAGTCCCGCACCGCCACCCGACGCTCCCCCGCCGCCACCTCGACGCACTGTCCACTGCCGCTGCTGCGGCTGCTCTTCCGCCAGGCAGGAGCGGCCTCGACACACTCTGAGCCTCCACTCCCACTGTGGCTACTCTTGCGCCATGCGGCAGCAACCTCGACACACTCTGACCCGCCACCGCCGCTGTGGCTACTCTTCCGCCAAGAGGAGAACAAAAAATCCTTGCTGGTCATGGTGCTGACACTAGCCGCTCGATCATCGCTATGGAGTCTGATGGCGCAAGCGCGGCGGCTCGCAGATGGTCAAAGACCACATCGTGATAGCGGATATCCGCAAGATCTTCTAGATACCACCCTGCGGTCTGGTTCTCGACAAGAACAACAGACAAATCCTCAGTCGCCAGGGTAGTAAACGAACCGTTGTGACCAGGATGCGCTCCCGCAGTGAACGGAAGTAGTTGCAAGGTCACGTTCGACAAGGCTGCCATATCTAGCAGACGTTGAAGCTGTCGACGCATCACTTCCACACCCCCGAACTGCTGGTAGAGCGCCGCCTCGCTGAGGATGGCCCAGAGACGGAGAGGTGCATCACGGTAGAGGATCTGCTGACGTCGCATACGCAGCTCAGTGAGCCCCTCGACGTCATGGGGATCGCCCATAGAAATCGTGGATCCAATGACTGCACGGGCATAGTCTTCAGTCTGCAGGAGCCCGGGAATTAGATGGAGCTGGAAAGTCCTGCTAGACGTAGCCTCTGCCTCAATCGAGATGTAATCCAGCATTGAAGGGGCTATTTTCCCCTCGTAGCGGAGCCACCAGCCCTTCTTGCCGGAGTCTCGGGCGAGGTCGAAGAGGTACTGGCGCTCGTCGGGGTCGGTGAGTTCGTAGCGGTCGAGCATGTGCTCCAGGGCGGGGCGGCGGATGCCGCGTTTGCCGGTTTCGAGCTTGCTGAGCGAGGACGGGGTGCGGTTGAGCAGGCGGGCGGCCTTCTGGAGGGTGAGCCCTCGCTCCTCACGGATGGCGCGAAGGCGCTGGCCGAGCTTGCGGCTTCGCATGGTCGGGCGCTGCGCGTTCTCCATGGAGTAATCATGCCTTGACTTTGCGTGACGCTGAAGGTTTCCAACGAAGGCGGCAACAGTGCCTCGGTCAAAAGTGACTGAGTCACTGTTGCCCGAGGACCTGCGGACGAGGACGGCGAACGCATCGTTCGGCGGCGGACGTCCGGCTCATTCTTTTCGGCGACAGCGATGCGAAGGGAGTGGGCGATGACTGCGCCGGCCATGAGGTTCGACGCGCTTCTGTTGCCGGGGATGGACCGGGCGGTGGGGCACGCGCGGCGCTGGCTGCGCGACGTGCTGGGCCTGGAGCATCCGTGCCTGGACGACGCGGCGCTCTGCATGAGCGAGCTGCTGACGAACGCGCTGCGCTACACCGAGTCGGGACGGGACGGCCAGATCCGCGTGGAGGTGACCTACTCGGCGCGGACCGTCCGGATGGAGGTGATCGACGACGGGCGGGCGGCGACCGTCCCGCACGTCGCCGAGGCGGCCGAGCTGGACGTCACCGGCCGCGGCCTGCTGATCGTCGCGTCCATCGCAAAAGCGTGGGGCATGGAACCGCGCGCCGAGGGCCACGCCGTCTGGTTCGAGCTCCGGTAGCCGCGGATCAAGACGCCGCCGGCGTGGCGTCGGTCAGCGGCTTCGGCGGATAGGCGCGGAGCACGAGTGACGTGGTGACGGGGCCGTACCGGGCCAGCGCGTCGACGACTTCTTCGAGCCGTCCCGCCTGCGGGCAGTGGACGTCGAAGATGAGGCAGTCTTCCCCGGTGACCCTGAGGACGGAGGTGATCTCGGACGTCCGGGAGGCGAAGTCCAGGGCGGGTGAGAGCCGGGCGTGCGTGGTGCGCAGCCGGACGACCGCGTGGATGTTCAGGCCGAGGGCTTCCGGGTCGACCAAGGCCCGGTAGCCGGTGATGACGCCGCTCTTCTCCAGCCGCTGGATGCGCGCGCTGGCCGCCGGCTGCGAGAGCCCGACGCGGCGTCCCACCTCCGCGCCGGTCAGCCGACCGTCGGCCTGGAGCAGGGCGAGGATGTCACGGTCTATCCGGTCGAGTGATTCCATTGTCGTCCGCACCATCTTCTTTGAGATCACTTGCAACACGGCCGCCGCCCCGATGCATCCACCAGAATCCGCGTCAAGCGCCCTCATGATCGCAGGGGGCGACGAGTGAAACGGTGGTGGGCAGTGACCGCGTACATCATCATCCCGGGCATCGACGGCTCGGACGGCCGGCACTGGCAGACCCTGTGGGAGCGGGAGTGGGGCGCCTCGGCGGCGAGGATCGCCCCCGCCTCCTGGTCCGCCCCCGACCTGGACGACTGGGTCGGCGCTGTGCAGCAGGCGTACGACAACGCTTCGCGGGAGGACGGCCAGGTCGTGTTGATAGGCCACAGTCTGGGCTGCTGGGCGGCGTCCGCCTGGCTGCTCAAGAATCCCTCAAGCCCGGTAGGCGGCGCGTTCCTGGTCGCGCCGCCCGACCCAGCGGGCCCGGCGTTCCCACGCCAGGCGGCCTCGACGTTCACCGACGTGTCAGCGCAGCCGTTGCCGTGCCCGGCCCTGGTGGTGGGCAGCGCCGACGACCCGTACTGCACTCCCGAGACGGCCGCCGCATTCGCGGCGCGCTGGGAGGCACGATTTCATCTGGTGGGCACATGCGGACACATCAACTCCGCCAGCGACCTGGGCTCCTGGCAGCACGGCCGCGAACTCCTGAACTCGCTGACCCGGCACTGATCGCCCACCACAGGTCGCGGTGCTGTCAGGGCTGGACGGCCTCTGCCAGGCGGTTCGCCATCGTCGTCTCCACGGACGGCCACTCGGCGGCGATCACGGAGAACACGGCGGTGTCGCGCAACTCGCCTTCCTCACCGGCCACCCATGACTCCGAGTAACTGCGCAGGACGCCCTCGAAATGCGCGCCGAGCCGCTCGATCGCCCGCCGCGACCGCTCGTTCCGCGCATCCGTCTTCAGCTCCACGCGGGCCACGCCCAGCGTCTCGAACGCGTAGCCGAACAGGAGCTTCTTCGCCTCGACGTTGATGCCGGTGCCCTGCGCGGACGCCGCCAGCCACGTCCACCCGATCTCGACCGCGCACAACCGGTCCCGGCCAGGCCACGGCTGCGGATGCAACAGCGCGGTGTGCCCGACCGCCCTCCCGTCCGCCACCCTGACCTGCGCGAAGGCCATGAGTTCAGGACGGTCGAGCTTGTCGGAGACGTACGCCTCCATGCCGGCCGCGGAGGGCACCGGAGTGAACCCGTACGACGACCTGTTCTCCTCGGCGGCCTCCGCGAGCTCGGACACATGCCGCATCGACAGCGGCTCCAGCCGAACCACCGTCCCGTCCAGCACCGGCACGCGCCCGGGAAACCCGCTCGCCGTCACCTTGCGACGGTCCCCGCCAGCCGGTTCGTCATGGCCGTCTTCACCGACGGCCACTCCGACTCGACCACCGAGAACATCGCCGAGTCGCGCAGCGTGCCCTCCTCGCCCGGCGCCCACGACGGCGACCAGCTCCGCAGGACGCCCTCGAAGTGCACGCCGAGCCGCTCGATCGCCCGCCGCGACCGCTCGTTCCGCGCATCCGTCTTGAGATCGACGCGCGCCACGCCCAGCGTCTCGAAGGCGTAAGTGAGCAGCAGCTTCTTCGCCTCGACGTTGATGCCGGTGCCCTGGGCGGACGCGGCCAGCCACGTCCAGCCGATCTCGATCGCGCACAGCCGGTCCGTGCCGGGCCACGTCCGCGGATCCCAGAGGCCGGTGTGCCCGACCGCCTTCCCGTCCGCGAGCCTGACCTGCGCGAACGGCGTCAGCCCGGGCCGCGCGAGCTGCCCGGCGACATAGGACTCCATGTCCGCCGCCCCGGGCACCAGCGTGAACCCGTACGACGACCGGTTCTCCTCGGCGGCCTCCGCCAGCTGCGGCACATGCTCCAACGACAGCGGCTCCAGCCGGACGAGCGTCCCGGCCAGCACAGGAACATCAAGGCGTACGCCCATGAGCTTCTCCTCATCGCTCCTGGCATTGGCACCTTGCCGCGAAGGCAGGTTGCCGGACCGTCCCAGGGCCAGGTCCCTCAGGTCCTCTAGATGATCACAACGCCCAGATCCTGCCCCGCACCACCACCGCCCGTCAACACGTTTCCGGGCGCCTCGCCTCCCCGTCACCACCGACGGACATCCCGTCACCGGTACACCGATGCGTTCTCGATTGAGATTCTCACCTCAAGGTCTAACCGTCGACATAAAAGTGTCCCGGTGGTCATTGCACGGGAGGCGCTACGCGCTACTATCCCGTCGTCTCCTCCGGTTCGCCGTCCTCAACTCGACGCCCACACCATTGGTCTTGGTTTATTGCCAACTGTCCGATTTTACAGTAGTTAGACAGCTGATCAATGTCCGAAATGCTGGAGCAAACTCCCGCGAAACCGGCGTCCAGGTCGCTAACCTCTAGCCGACCGCGGACCCCCGCGTCATGGTCGCGACGAAGGGACCAGGACATGCCCGCATCGACGGATGAGAACAACGGAAGTGCCGGCGGGCCCGCGTCAGGCGCACCCGATCCGGCTTGGCGCAAGGGCTCACATTGCCCGGGAACCACGGAGTGCACGGGAGAGACGAACTGCGTCGAGGTGAGCCGGCTTTCTTCTGAGCTGATCGGGCTGCGGGACTCCGCACAGCCGGAGGTGGTCCTGCCCCTCTCCCGCCAGCGGTTCTCAGCGCTGCTCCAAGAGATCATCGACCGTACCGGCCATTGACCGCCGTGGACGTCCCGGCGCAGGTCGGAGGGGTCAGCGAGGCTCCCACTCCTCGGCCGCCCGCGCGATCCGGCGCCGGGACTCCTCGGCGGAGAGCGAGACCGACCTGAGCGCGTCCCAGCACAATCGGTACGTGTGCGTGGCCCCGTCGTCCTGGAGTACCGCCATGGTCACGAGATTGTCCAAGTAGACGACATCCGGAAAGACGACATCGTAGGCGGGGGCGAACTCGAGAAGCGTGAATGTGTCCGAGAAAATCGGTTCCCGGTCGACATCCAGCGGCAGCACGTGGACGTGCACGTTCGACAACTCGGCAAGGTCGAGAAGATCGATCATCTGCCTTTGCATGATGTCGCGGCCACCGATGTCGCGCAACAGCACGGACTCATCTATCACGGCGGAGAGGGTCAGCGGATTCTCGCGGCGCAATATCTCCTGTCGTCGCATGCGCAGATCCAGCCGGCGTTCGACCTGCCGCGGCGTGGAAACGGCGATGATCCGGCCGCTGTCCAATATCCGGTGGGCGTACTCTCTGTTCTGCAGGAGTCCAGGAATGGCGTACGTCCCGAAGGTCAGGGCAGTATGCGCCTCGTCCTCCAGCGCGACATAGGTACCGAACTCACCGGACAGGACGTCCCGGTACTCGGCCCACCAGCCCTGCTCCGTGGCGGCCTGCGCGAGGGCCAGCACCTCGCCTTTGTGACCCTCGTCCACCCGGTACAGCTCCAGCAGCAGCCGAACGTCCGAGACCCGCACGCCGATCCGGGCGTTCTCGATCCGGCTCAGCTTGGAGGCCGACCAGTCGAGCCGATCCGCGATCTCCTCGACCGTCCGGCCGAGTCGCTCCCGCAACCTCCGCAACTCGATGCCGAGGCGGCGACGGCGGACGGTCGGGGCTGCGGCCACCCTGCCTCCCGGCGAATCGGTTCGGCCTTCCGGCCCGGGCCGATCTGCACGTTGCAGGGCAACGATAACCGCGCGCTCCCTGGATCACCAGACCTCGCGGAAAAGCGGTTCCCCACCTTTGACATCATTCTGTCTCACTGGAAGTCGTCAACCTTGCCAGACGGATACAGAGGCGATCCACGGGCCATGCATGTCGCCGTGCACCTTGCACGGCTTCGAGAACCGGTTGCAGACTATTGCCGGAGGATCTAACAGCAGAGCGAATTTGGGGGCGCTCAGGTGAGCGGCAACCCGGTGCACAGAAGCATTCTGGCCGTCGACCTGGAGAACTCGACGGGGGTGCTCCGCACGAACCCGATCAAGGAGGAACTGCGGAGCCAGATCTACGGCCAGGTGAAGCGGGCCATGGCGTCCGCGGGCATCGACGAGCGTTGGTGCGACCCGTTCGAGGACCGCGGAGACGGCGTCCTCGCCCTGTTCCATCCGGTCGACGAGCTGCCGAAGACCCGGCTGCTCTCCCGTCTCGTCCCGACCCTCGCCCGGCAGCTGGCCGACTACAACGAGTCGATTTCGGCGGCGGACCGGCCGAGCAGGTGCATGCGCCTGCGAGCCGTCGTGCACGCGGGTGAGATCCACCGGGACGAGAACGGTCCGTTCGGCGAGGCCATCGACCTGGCCTGCCGATTACTGGACGCGCCGAGACTGAAGAAATGCCTGCGGTCGAGCACTTCACCGCTCGTTCTCGCGGTCTCCGAGGACATCTACTGGGGAATCGTCAAGCATGGATACGACGGGATATGCCCTGCGGCGTACCGCCCTGACCTGAGGGTCTCGGTCGCCTCGCGGCGGCGCCAGGGATTCGTCCATGTGCCGCAAGAGGCTTCGGGAACGCCCGAGGACCGGACAATGGCGGTCGCGTGAGACGGCGTTCTCGCCATAATGGCTCAGCCGGTTGAAGCGGAGGTGCCATGTCCGTCGAGGTGGCCGCGTTGCGGGTGGGGGCGTCGGTGGCGCGGCTGGCCGTCGGGCGATGGCTCGCCGGACGCTCCACCAGGGACGCCGCCGGCAAGGACCTCACCGAACTGATCAGGACCGGGTTCCCGGACGAGATCAAGCGGCGGCGCGTCCAGCGGCAGTTCGAGGGCATCGCCGACGCGGTGGCCGAGCGGCTCCTGACGTTCGCGGGCACCGAATTCGGCGGCCTCACCGACGGCGACCGCGACGCCGCGCTGTTCGAGGTCGTCCGGACGCTCGACAACGCCGACCTCTCGGACGACGCCCTCTTCGCGGCGGACGCCGACCCGGTGAAGCTCGCGCGCGGCCTGCGGTCGCGGCTTCCCGCGCGGCGCGCCGAGTTCGAGTTGGGCGAGGTCGGCGCCCACCTTTACGAAGTAATACTCGACGAGTGCTGCGACTGCCTGGCGCGCATCGTCATCCACCTGCCGGAGTTCGCGCCGCGCGCGTCCGCCGAGATGCTCGGACGGCTCAGCGGGCTCGCCGACCAGGTCGGAGCCGTCCTCGCCCGGCTTCCGGCACGCACCCTCACCGCCCCCGAAGGCGAGGCGGACGACGAGGAGTTCACGCGCCGCTACCTCGCGTCCATCAGCGAATCCCTCGACACGCTGGAACTGTTCGGCGTCCGGTTCGAGCGGCTCACGCGCCCGCAGACCACGCTCAGCGTCGCCTACATCAGCCTGAACGTCTCCGACGAGAGCGCGCGCAGCCTGCACCGGGCGCCGCAGGCCGTACCCCTCAGCGAATGGCGCGACCAGGCGCGCACGGGCGCCGTCCGCGTCGAGGCCGCATTGGGCGACCACCGGCTGATGTTGCTGCGCGGCGAAGCGGGCGGCGGCAAAAGCACTCTGCTGCGGTGGCTCGCCATCACGGCGGCGCGCGGATCCTTCACCGGCCCGCTCAGCGAGTGGAACGGCTCCGTCCCCTTCCTCATCAAGCTCCGCAGCCACGCGGGCGGCGCGCTGCCGCGTCCGGAAGAGTTCCTCGACGACGTCGCCGGCAACCTCGCCGGGATCATGCCGCGCGGCTGGGTGCACCGGCGGCTGCTGTCCGGCCGTGCACTGCTCCTCGTGGACGGCGTCGACGAGGTGACAAGCGCCCAGCGGCAGGCCGTCCGGCAATGGCTGAAAGGACTCGTCACCGAGTTCCCCGGCATCCGCGTCATCGTGACGTCGCGTCCGGCCGCCGCCGCTTCCGACTGGCTCCGTGCCGAGGGCTTCGCGACCGCCTTCCTAGAGCAGCTCGCTCCGGCGGACGTGCGGACGCTCGTCCAGCACTGGCACAACGCCGTCCGCGACTGCGCCGACATCCCGTGCACGCCGGAACGCCTGCCGTCCTACGAGGCCCGGCTGCTCGCACGCCTCGAAGCGGCCCCTCACCTGCGGACTCTCGCGTCCAGCCCACTGCTCGCCGCGATGCTCTGCGCGCTCAACCTCGACCGCGAGGCGCTCCCCCGCAACCGCATGGGCCTCTACACGGCCGCGCTCGACATGCTGCTGGAGACACGGGACACCAAACGGGGCATCCCGAGCGTCCTCGAACGCGACCAGAAGATCCGGATCCTCCAGGACATCGCCTGGCACCTCTCGACCAGCGCCCGTGTCGAGCTGCCGAAGCCGATGGTCGAACGCCTGGTCGCGGACCGGCTCGCCTCGATGCCGCAGGTCCGCGTCCCGGCGGAGAAGGTTCTGGACGAACTGCTCCAGCGCAGCGGCGTCCTGCGCGAACCGGTGCCCGGACGCATCGACTTCGTCCACCGGACCGTCCAGGAGTACCTCGCCGCCAAGCAGGCCGCCGACCTCGGCGACATGGACCTGCTCGTCCAGAACGCCCACCGCGACACCTGGCGCGAGACCGTCATCATGGCCGCCGGCCACGCCAACGAGCCCCTACGCCGCGAACTGCTCACAGGCATCCTCGCCCGTGCGCACACGGAGAAGCGGCGTGCCCGCGCCCTGAAGCTGGTCGCCGTCGCCTGCCTGGAGACGCTCCCCTCCGTCCCCGACGACCTGCGCGAAGACCTCGACCGCTGCCTGGACGACCTCATCCCGCCCCGCGACGAAGCCTCCGCCCGCTCCCTCGCCACCGGCGGCGAACCCGTCCTCCACCGCCTCCCCCAAACCCTGGACGGCCTCACCGAAGCGGCCGCCAGGGCGACGGTCGAGGTGGCATGGTTGATCAATGGGCCACAGGCACTCGACGTCCTGGCCCGCTACGCCCCGGACATCCGCTGGGATGTGCAGGAGCAGGTGGCGAAGGCATGGAAGTATTTCGACGCCGAGGAGTTCGCCGTCGACGTCCTTGGGAAGCTCCCCGCCGGCAGGCGGCTCATTGTGTCCCACGGCAGCCAGTTGAGCGCCTTGGACAGAGTGTCACCGCTAGCGGACCTCACTGTCGACTTGAGCGATGCCTACGAGCTAGGTTTCCTCGGCCCGCATGCGAGCACCCTCACCTCGCTCTCACTGCGCTCAAAGAGCGCGATCAACTTGGAGCCTCTCTCGACACTCCGGGAGCTGCGCCAGCTCTATGTGAACTGCCGTGTCGAGAGCCTGGCCTTCCTCCGCGCCATCCCCCAGCTCGCCACGCTTTGGCTAAACGACTGTCAGGAAGTCGCCGACTACTCTCCGCTGCAGCGCCAGCGTAAACTGACCAACCTTCTGATGCACGGCTGCTCGCAGCTCACGACCATCGGCGTCATTCCCGGCATGGGGTCCCTACGGTCGCTTGGAGTCAGCGACTCCAACCTGGTCGAGGGCCTCGACGAGGTCTGCGACGCCGCTCCTAATCTGAAGCAACTCTTCTTGAGCAACTGTGATTGGGTGACCGACCTCCGCCCCCTGGTAGGTCTCCCGTTGATCAACCTGCACATGGACGGCTGCCGCCGCGCAGACAACTTCGACACGGTCGCGTCGCTGCCCTCGCTCGAATGGCTGAGCATGGACGAGACCGACATCCGCGATCTTGAGCCAATGCGGCCGCTCTCCCGGCTCTCGAGGCTGTGGCTTCGGCGCTGCGGGCTCGTTGAGGATCTTCGGCCACTCGGATCACTGCCGCGCCTACGGCATCTTCACCTCCAGAACGCCGCGCCGGGGCTCGACCTGTCGCCGCTTGCCAGGAACCGGAAGCTGACCGTCTACATCGCTCCGGGGCAGGAGGTGCGGGGTGCCGAGGCGCTAGGGCGGCGGTTGAAGGTCTCCTGAGCCGACCGGTCCGCTTCCCTCGGCGGCCGCCGCGTCAGCGCACGTGCGCGGCGGGCCGGGGCGGCCTGCGCGGGCGGCGCCATCGCGGTGCGGGTGGGGCTGGGTGGGTGGTTACGGAAAGTTGTCGGGAATTTTCGGCATACGGGCGATGAGTTCTTCGTAGAGCGCTGGTCTGCCTGTGCGTCCGCTTCGGAACGCTCTGTAGGGAGGGGGAGACCTCGATGTCGGATGCGTCACACTGTGTTGACCTCGAGTGCGGTCGAGGTCGGACGCTGGACGCCGGGGAGCAGCACAGACCCCGGTCAGACTGTCGGACCCTCCTGGAATAGTCCTGAAGGCCGCGAAGTTTACTCGTTCGCGAAAGTGTCAGTCTCTGCAGTATTTTGCTGCGGTATCCCCGAGAACGTTCCCCGGTCCTTGCGTGCCCGCGTGCACGGGCCCTGACGATTGGAAGAGAGTTGACCGCTCCCGCGTCTTCGCAGACGGCGGACGGCCCGCTGGAGGACTCGGCCCCTGGCGGCGGGCTGGACCGCGGCGTGCTCGCGGTGGCCATGTGCGTCGTCCTCGGCGCGATCATGTCCATCCTCGACGTCACGGTCGTCAACGTCGCGATCAATGACCTGACCAAGGAGTTCGACGCCCCGCTGGCGACCATCCAGTGGGTCGCGACCGGATACACCCTCGCGCTGGCCACGGTGATCCCGATCACCGGCTGGGCGGCGGCCCGGTTCGGCACCAAGCGGCTCTACATGATCTCGATCGCGCTGTTCGTGATCGGCTCGATGCTGGCGGGGCTGGCCTGGTCGGCGACCTCGCTGATCGTGTTCCGCGTCCTGCAGGGCCTCGGCGGCGGCATGATCATGCCCGCCGGCATGACGATCCTGACGCAGGCCGCCGGCCCGAAGCGGGTCGGCCAGGTGATGAGCGTCGTCGGCATCCCGATGCTGCTCGGCCCGATCCTCGGCCCCATCCTCGGCGGCTGGCTGGTCGACGACGTGTCGTGGCGGTGGATCTTCTTCATCAACCTGCCGATCGGCATCGTCGCGCTGGCCATGTCCGCGCGGATCCTGAAGAAGGACCAGCCGCAGCGGGCCGAGCGCCTCGACATCCTGGGCCTGGTCCTGCTGTCCCCCGGCCTCGCCGCCCTGATCTACGGCCTGGCCAAGGGCGCCGAGCTGAAGGACTTCACCAAGCCGGACGGGCTGATCCCCACGGTGGTCGGCGCCGTCCTGGTGATCGCGTTCGTGTTCCGGGCGCTGAACGCCAAGAGCCCGCTGATCGACCTGCGGCTGCTCAAGCGCCGCTCGGTGGTCGCCGCGTCCGGCACGATGGTGCTGTTCATGGCGGCGTTCATGGGCGCGATGCTGCTGCTGCCGCTGTACTACCAGACGGTGCGCGGGCAGGGCGCCCTGCACTCCGGCCTGCTGCTGGCCCCGCAGGGCCTCGGCGCCATGGTCACCATGCCGATCGGCGGCAAGCTGACCGACCGCATCGGCCCGGGCCGCGTGGTCCTGGTCGGCCTGGTCGTGGTGGTGCTGTCGGTGGCGGGCTTCGCCGCGATCCTGGAGGCCGACACGTCCTTCTGGGCGCTCGGCGCGGTGCTGTTCGTCATGGGCCTCGGCATGGGCATGACGATGATGCCGACCATGGCGGCCGCGATCCAGACCCTGGAGCACGACGAGGTTCCGCGGGCCAGCACGATGCTGAACATCATCCAGCAGGTGTCGACGTCCCTCGGCACCGCGCTGATCTCGGTGCTGCTGGCCAACAAGCTGGCGTCCAACCTCAAGCCGTTCGGCGGGGGCGGCCAGGCGAACCCGGGCCAGAAGGTCCCGGAGGCGATCATGCAGAAGATCGCCGGGCCGATGGCGGACGCGTTCCAGCACACCTACTGGTACGCGGTGGCGCTGCTGGCGCTGGCCTTCATCCCGGCGCTGCTCCTGCCGCGCAGGCGGCCGGACACCACCGCCGCCGCGGAGAAGCCCGAAGTGCCGATCGCGATGCACTAGGACGCCTCTGGCGTCTGCCGAGCCCCGGTCCGGGAACCTGTTCCCGGACCGGGGCTTTCGCCGTTCGCGGGGCCTCTCAGCGCCGTCCATGGACGGTTCCAACGCCGCGGTCAGGCGGTCGCGGCGCTCTGGTCCTTCCAGTACTCGTCGCGGAGCAGGCGCTTGTAGAGCTTGCCGGTGGGGTGGCGCGGGAGCTCGGCCCGGAAGTCGACGGAGCGCGGGCACTTGTAGTGGGCGAGGTGGTCGCGGCAGTAGGCGATCAGCTCGGCCTCCAGTTCCGGGCCCGCGTCCGCCATGGACGACGGCTGGACGACGGCCTTGACGGCCTCGCCCATCTCGGTGTCGGGGACGCCGAACACCGCGACGTCGGCGACCTTGGGGTGCACCGCGAGGACGTTCTCGGCCTCCTGCGGGTAGATGTTCACCCCGCCGCTGATGATCATGTAGGAGCGGCGGTCGGTGAGGTAGAGGAAGCCGTCCTCGTCGACCCGGCCGATGTCGCCGAGGGTCGTCCAGCCGTGCCCCCAGGGGTCGCGGGACGCGGCGGTCTTGGCCTCGTCGCCGTGGTACTCGAACTTCGGCCCGCCGCCGAAGTAGAGCGTGCCGGGGGTGCCGGGCGGCTGCTCGGCGCCGTCCTCGTCCAGGACGTGGATCTCGCCGAGGATCGGGCGCCCGACCGTGCCCTTGTGCGCCAGCCAGTCCTCGGAGTTGGTGTAGACGAAGCAGTTGCCTTCGGTGCCCGCGTAGTACTCGTGCAGGATCGGGCCCCACCAGTCGATCATCCGCTCCTTGACCGGGACGGGGCAGGGCGCGGCGGCGTGCACGGCGCAGGCCAGGCTCGACAGGTCGTACTTGGCGCGGACCTCGTCCGGGAGCTTCAGCATCCGGATGAACATGGTCGGCACCCACTGGCTGTGCGTGACGCGGTACTTCTCGATCGCGGCGAGGGCCTGCTCGGCGTCGAACTTCTCCATGACCACGACGGTGGCGCCGCACCGCTGGAAGACCAGCGAGTAGCGCAGGGGCGCGGCGTGGTACAGCGGCGCCGGGGACAGGTAGACCGAGTCCTCGCCGGCCCCGAACAGCCCGGTGATGAGCGTGTAGAGCGGGCCGGCGGTGCCCATGGGGGCCTGCGTGAGCGGCGGCTTGACGCCCTTGGGGCGGCCGGTCGTGCCCGAGGAGTAGAGCATGTCCTGCCCCTCGCACTCGTGCTCGATCGGCTCGGCCGGGTGCGCGGCGACGCGGTCCTCGTAGGAGTCGTAGCCCGGTGCCGTGCCGCCGAGCATCAGGCGCAGCGGCACGTCCGGCGGGTCCTGCGCGGCGGCCTCCATCGACGCGCTGGTGATGAAGGCCCTGGCTTCGCAGTTGCCCACGATGTAGGCGAGCTCCTCGGGCTGGAGCCGGGAGCTGATGGCGGTGTAGTAGAGCCCGGACCGCTGGGCGGCCCAGGCGACCGCCAGGTAGAGCGGATGGTTCTCCAGCATGAAGGCGATGTGGTCCCCTGGCCGGAGCCCTTCCGCGTGGAGCAGTCGCGCGAGCCGGTTGGACTCGTCGTTCAGTTCCCGGAAGGTGACGACCCGGCCGGAGCCCGCCATGATGACGGCGGGCTTGTCGGGCGTCTGCGCCGCTACGTGCCCCAGGTGCATGGCCGCACGCTACCGGCCCGGACGGGCGAATGGAATCCCGTTCGGTTTATGGGACGGTCAGACCAGCATGTGGTCGAAGTCCCCGTCCTTGGCTCCGCCCACGAACGCCTCCACCTCCTCGCGCGTGTAGACGAGCACGGCCCCCTCCGGGTCCCGGGAGTTGCGCACGGCGATCTCCCCGTTCGGGAGTTCGGCCATCTCGACGCAGTTCCCGCTGGGGTTGCTGCGCCGGCTCTTCTGCCAGACCAGCCCGTCGCGCCAGTCCGACATCTGGTGGCCGTCCATCGTTTGTGCCCCCTCAGGCGTCTCAGCCTCCCCTGACGGGAAGGCCGCGATCTCGCCCCACCCCACACCATGGTACGAGATGCACGTGCATTCGTTCTTGCATTCGTTCATGCAGACGGTCTTGCATCTGCACGACTTGGGGAGCAAGATAGCGAACGCTCGCCGGTACCGACCCAGCACGCCTTCGAGGTTCGAGAAATGACCGTTGACCAGGCAGACGACGTCGCGGCCCATGCCGCCAGGGGCGGCCGCGGACCGCGGCACGCCGTGCACGCGCCCTGGCCGGACGCTCCGCCGCCGCCCGCGCGACCGAACACTCCCGCGAGCGCCCCGGTGGCCGCGGCCGGCCTGGCCGGGCTGTGGCCCGCCGCGTACGCCGGCACCCCGCGCACCGCGCGCCGCGTGTTGCCCGCGGAGATCACCGCGCCCCGCACGGCGCGCGAGTTCACCCAGGCCACGCTGCGCGAGTGGGGCCTCGGCGAGGGCGCCGAGGACGTGGTCGTCGCCGTCTCCGAACTGGTGACCAACGCGCTGCGGCACGGCCTGGAGGGGCTCCCTCAGCCGCTGCCGCTGTGCCCGATCCAGGTCGTCCTCGTGGGGCACCCGCGGCGGCTCGTCGTCACGGTGACCGACCCGGGGGCGCGCGCGCCCGAGGCTCTGCCCGCCGACCCCGACCGCTTCGTCGAAGGCGGCCGGGGCCTGCTCGTCGTGAGCGGCGTCAGCGACGCGTGGGGCTGGGCGCGGCTGTCCACCGGAGGGAAGGCCGTGTGGGCCTCCTTCGACCTGCGGGTCAGCCCTCCGCGGCGCTGACCGGCGAGGGCACCGACCGGACCGGGCGCTCCAGCTCGCTGAGGAAGTCCTGCGCCCAGCGGTCCACGTCGTGCTCGATGACCCGCCGGCGCATCGACCGCATCCGCCGGGCCTGCTCGGCGGGCTCGGCGTTCAGGGCCGCCAGAAGCGTGCCCTTCAACCCGTCGATGTCGTAGGGATTGACCTGGAAGGCGCCCCGCTTCAACTCCGCGGCGGCGCCGGCGAACTCGCTGAGAACCAGCGAGCCGCGCAGGTCGCGGCGGCAGGCCACGTACTCCTTGGCCACCAGGTTCATCCCGTCGCGCAGCGGCGTGACGACCATCACGTCCGCCGCCAGGTAGAGCGCGGTCAGCTCGGCGCGGTCGTACGAGCTGTGCAGATAGTGAATGACCGGAAAGCCGATTTCGCCGTATTCGCCGTTGATCCGGCCGACCTGCTGCTCGATCTCCTCGCGCAGCAGCTGGTACTGCTCCACGCGTTCCCGGCTCGGCGTCGCGATCTGCACGAACACCGCCTGGCCCGGCTTGAGGTGGCCGTCGCCGAACAGCTCCCCGAACGCCTGCAGCCGCTGGGTGATGCCCTTGGTGTAGTCGAGCCGGTCGACGCCGAGCAGCACCGTCGCGTCCCCGAGGTCGCCGCGGATCTCCTGCGCGCGCTCGGCCACGTCGGGGCGCCCGACCAGCTCGTTCAGCTCGCCGACGTCCACCGAGATGGGGAACGCGCGGGCGCGCACGACCCGGTCGTCCCAGAACACGTCCTGCTTGGAGTAGCGGGTGTCCAGCAGCCGCCGGCACAGCCGCACGAAGTTCGCCGCCGCGCCGGGCAGCTGGAAGCCGACCAGGTCCGCGCCGAGCAGCCCTTCGAGGATCTGCCGCCGCCACGGCAGCTGCCAGAACAGCTCGACCGGCGGGAACGGGATGTGCAGGAAGAAGCCGATGCGCAGGTCGGGGCGGAGCGCGCGCAGCATCGCCGGGACGAGCTGGAGCTGGTAGTCCTGCACCCAGACGATCGCGCCGTCGGCCGCGACCTTCGCCGCCGCCTCCGCGAACCGCCGGTTCACGCGCACATAGGCGTCCCACATGGCGCGGTCGTAGACGGGCGGGGCGATCACGTCGTGATAGAGCGGCCACAGCGTGGCATTTGAGAAGCCCTCGTAATAGAGCGCGACCTCCTCGGCGGACTGCGCGATCGGGTGGAGCGACATGCCGTCCTCTTCGAACGGCTCCAGCTCCTCGCCGGGCGCGCCCGTCCAGCCGATCCATGTGCCGTTCCTGCGCCGCATCACCGGGGCGATGGCGCTGACGAGCCCGCCGGGGCTGCGCCGCCATGCCGGAACCCCGTCCGGCCCGACGTTCCGGTCCACCGGAAGCCGATTGGCCACCACAACGAACTCACTACCGCGCGACACCAGCGACCCGCCTCTCCAGGAACTCTCGGTCATCACCATGCCCAGAAACGGTCATCGGGAACATTGTGTCAGTTCGACGTTAAGACCCGATGACAGCAAACCGGGATGTCAGGGAGGCGGGGCGCCCACGGCCCGGATTTGGAGCGGACCATATCCCTTTCCAGGCTGGTGACGGTTGTTTACCCGAATGTCACCTTCCCTGTGCGGCGGCCAGAAAAAGTTGTGTAGATCACACTGACGCAGCCCGGGCCGACGCGGCCCGCAGGCGCAAGTGCCCGCCCGGTGCTTGCGGAACCGCCTGGTAACGGCCCTCCGGAGCACTCTCCAGGGCGGCGAGCTGAGCCGACACCACGCGCATGGCGTTCGCCTGGGCGCGCGCGGGGTCAGGGTCGCGTCCGTACGCGCCGATGCGGGTCGGTTCGTGGAGCACCCGGAGCATGGTCTGGGCGTTCGGCTCCCGGGTGCAGTACAGGTCGATGCGGACGTCCCCGGGGTCGACGGGCGCGGGCTCGGCGTCGGGCAAGACGGTGACGCGCACAGGGCCGGCGCCGGGGCCGTCGGCCGTGCGCGCCGGCCCGTTGCCGGCCTTCAGGATCGACCACGGACCGGGCCCCTCCTCCCCCGCCGTGACCTCCAGCATCGCCCAGTGCGGCGGCGGGTCGTTGTAGAGGTGCTCGGCGCGCCAGCCACGGTCGCGCGCGTCCTCCCGGTAGGCGTCCACGACGGCCTGGACGTGGTCGCCGTCCTCCGCGTCGATCAGCACGATCGCGTCGTACGGGTCGAAGGGATCGCGGGCGGCGACGGCGGCGGCCAGGTCCGCCCGCAGGGACGCCGCCTCCCGCTCGATCCGGTCGGCCTCGGCGCGCCAGGCGGGATCGGCGGCGAGACCGCGTGCGTCCCGCAGATCGTCCAGGAGGGCCCGGAGGCGCAGCGCGTCCTCGTTCAGCGGCCGCAGTGCCGCCGCGCAACGGCGCAGCCTGCGCGCGCGCCGGAAGTCCCGATGGACGTGGGGGTCGGCCAGCCGCGCCTCCAGACCGGCGTATTCGGCCGTCACCGCCTCCCACGCGTCCATGGGGACATCCTGGCAACACCCCGGCCCCTGCGCGCGGGAATTAGCGCGCACGGGGCGGGACCCCACGGAGAAGACGCCCGCGGGCTGCCCTGCGGGGTCATAGCTC